>NZ_JARESU010000118.1:0-26021 GCF_046027075.1 Paraburkholderia sp. RL18-085-BIA-A
CCCGAAGGGCGCTCAACCGGCGCTTTACCTTGACCCCAAGTCGGGCGCGACCTGGAGCGGGCGTGGGCGTGCACCGGGGTGGTTGGCAACAGTGAAGGACCGGTCGAAGTATCTGATAGGCTGAGTGGCAGTCGTGCTCGTGGAGCTCAAGTCTGCCGACGTACGATGCCTACTGATACACGATAGACATCCTGTGCGTCAGGCGTCTAACGGGCGAACGCAAATGGAGATGGGCGACATGACTTGAACCTGTATGCGGGTCCTCTGGGGAAGCGTCTGAAACCGCTTGCTTAGCGCCTTACCGCCAAACACGCGTGCCGTACCGTTGCCAGTTACTACGCGGTTGATGGAACCAAGCATTGCTTGCGTTTCGTCGCCGTAGAAAATCTCGATGGTTTCGCCGTCGGCGCCCAGCCCCGGCGAACCGTTCACCCCGGCGTTAAAAAAGCCACGGTTCCAATACGTTGGCTGCAGCGTGAAATCGAAGGTCGACAGAACCAACGCGTTACTGTTCTCCAACTTATCGTCACACGCCAACTGTCCGATGTCACTCTCTGATGTGTCGACCGTTGCGCCGTTGGCATTCCGGTCCGCTTCCCCGACTGAACTTCTGGAGAGGCTGTCTTTCCGATTTGGCCTGTTCCATTCCGGTTTGAGAGTCTCGATGATACTGTCTTCAAGGGCAGCGGCGAGATTCAGGTGAAACGGCCCATAGTGCATGAGCCCGTTGTCGGGTAGCGCGTAGATGTCGACCGCTGTGCCACCTGCGAGTAAATCGAGGATTCTTTGCTTGTTCCGGATGTTCGTCGTGCTGCTTGGCCCTGGCGACCTGTAGCCGCCCATCCGCTCCCTTAGTTTTTGGACCGATTTGCCGACATAGCGGACTTCTCCATCACAAACGAACGCGTACAGCACATTGCGCTCCTCGCCGTGCCGTACAGGCGCGAAGATGAGCTTTCCGTCCGCAACAAGCCAATGCCCCGCCAGCTGGAAGCCGATGTCGAGTAGTCTGTTCATTAGCTTGTCGCCACGTTGTTGACGGACTATGAGTGTACGGTTTTATCGCCATGCTCTAGGAGCAAAATTGTTGACGTCATGGGATAAGCCAACATTCAGCTCTGCTGCCCGGCATTGTGCAGGGCGCAAGCGCATTGTCAATCCATTTCGGGGCGCCGTCCGGTCTATGAAAGATGCTGGTTTGACCCGCATTGGAATGCGTAGGCTTCCAGTCATAAACTCTCCGCTCACCGAACGGGAGTCAGCTTTGGCACCAGGGAGGAGTCTCTGACTCGGGGCCAATTGCTCTCGTGCTGGCATTACAGACCGCGGTCTCCCTGCAACAGCAAAAAAGCAAAGTGAGCCCGAGCGATAGGCGCTCAGTTAAGATGCGGTATTTTCCAGCTTCATCAGGTTGGGGCCATGGAGGCCTCCGAAGTTTTTTTCCAAAAAAGTGAATCCCTCTAAAAGATTCAAGGCGCATAAACGGGGAAGCGGAATATAGCCGTTGAGGTGTTAAGTGAACGAATACGATAACGAAGCAAACATGCCTGTTCCCGAGATGAACTTGTTTTCAGGCAGCGTTCCAATAAAAGATGCACTTAATCAGCTGCGACTTCGTCTGCTGGACCTGACCAGCAGAAATCGACTTCTCAACTTCAAGCCCACGGCCGGCAAATCGCTGCAGTTCGTCCAATGTAGTCCAGAGGTCGTCTACAACCGGCTAATTGATACTCCCAACGTGGCAGCGGTGACGTTCACTAGCGTTCCAGAGCCGGAGCGCGGTGCGTGGGTAATGAAAGCTGGGCGGCTCACTCGCCCGGATGCTCGAGATTATGCCGTCTCCGTGGGTATATCGACGAGTTACGAGTTGGCGCAAGGCAATACGAGGCTACCTGCGACCACTGCGTCAGGGGCACAAATGCGCGCACTCTTCTATGCAGAAGACCTGGCGTTGCATTGCCGCAAGATTGAGCGCGAAGCCAAACTAGCTATCGAGGAAACCGGCGCCAACATGCTTTATCTCGTTCTGGGTTTCCTTGAATACCCTGAAGCCGAAAACAGCGACAAGTTATTTCGTGCGCCACTGTTGAGCTTGCCGGTTCGGTTAGAGCGCGTGACTAAAGGCAATTACGACGTCTACACCGTCGCATATACAGGTGAGGAACTTACAGAAAACATCTCACTTCGGGAAAAGGTCAAACGTGATTTCGGCCTATCTCTGCCTGCATTCAACGAAGAATCGCTTTCTCTTTCCAGCTACCTTGAAGCGGTCGAAGAGGCTATTGAGCATTTGCCTCGCTGGAGCGTAAGGCGGATGGCGACGCTGACGTTGCTTTCGTTCGCCACAATGCTGCTTGTCCGTGAACTGAGCCCAGAAAACTGGCCTACGGACGAAGGAGAGTCCTCGCTGCTTACGCATCCTGTAGTGAAGCGGGTGTTCGAAGGCGGACGCGACACCGATGCGGACGGCGATGACGCCCAATATGCGACTGATTATGCGGTCGACGACCATAAGCTGGCCAACCTGCCGCTTATCTACGACTGCGACTCGTCTCAGCACTCTGCGCTGATTGATGCTATTGAAGGGAAGCACGGCGTTATCGAGGGGCCGCCAGGCACCGGCAAATCGCAGACCATTACAAACCTGATTGCGACGGCGTTGTTTATGGGCAAGCGCGTGCTTTTTATGTCCGAAAAGCTGGCGGCGCTTCAGGTTGTAAAGACGCGTCTTCAGCAAGCCGGCCTAGAAGCGTTTGTCCTTGAACTCCACAGCAACAAGACAAACAAAAAACGCGTTCTCGAAGACCTCGAAACGCGCATCAATTTCAGGCCGCGGCTTCCCGACGGCCTCGAAGCTCTCGTCAAGACGGTCGAGACGAAACGCTCTGAGCTCAAGACCTACGCGGACATGCTCAATGGTGTCCACGGCAATGTCCAAGGGCTGACCGTCTATCAGGTGATGTGGCGCGCGGAGCGCTATCGGCAGAAATGTGAAGCATCCGCGAAAGTGGCAGAAGACCTGCTCTATTACAGTGCACCCGCGACGGGGCAGAGTGAATTTCAGGTGCTCGCCGACCTCCTGAATTATGTGGCAAAGCAGTTCGTAGAGGTTGACAGACGCAAACCGGACCATCCTTGGTCGGGCTTCTGTCCGGAGGTCCTGCAACCGGGCGACGAAGTGCGACTCGAGCGATTGCTCACAAGGCACATTCAGGATTGTGAGACTTTCGCCCAGGCATTGTCCGACGCGTCGATGTTCCTCGGCGCAGAAACTCCGGCCAGCAAGTCTGGTAGCAATGCTGCAGCGTTGCTGTCGAGCCTGGTCGCCATTGCACCGGGCTCCCCTGATGACGTCGCCTATGGCGCGCTGCCTCGAATCTTCACGGAGCATGACCCCTACGGCGAAACGGCCGAGCATACACTAAATCGGATTCGCACGCGCCTTGCCGAGATGGCTTCGCAATCGCAGGCAGGCGCTGGCAACTGGACAGCTACTACGCCGCCGAGTGACGAAGACATAGAGACGTTGCACGAGCACATTAAACTTCTCGATTTCTGGGAAGTAGGCCAGACGAGGCTTCGCGAGTTCCTCACCACCCCGGCGCTCATCCGTGCACGCATCGCTCAGGCAGAGCACGGACTGAAAGAACTCGCCGCGCTATTTCACATCGCGAAGATAGAGGTGCCTTTCTCAAAGGAAGGATTCGCCAAGCTATCCGCCATGCTCACGGTAGCCGAATCTGCGACCGACTCCCGGTTCCGTTTCAGACATCCTTCGCTGCTGGAACCCAACGCAGCCGCAACATTGCGAGCGGCTGCCGTCACCTTCGCTGAGCTTGAGTCGGCGCGTGCGACACTCGATGCGAAGCTGTATCTTGATACAGTTTCTGATGATGCCACCCTGAAACAGGCTATCGATACGCTTCGAGAGGGGCCGACCTGGTATCGGTGGACACAGAGACTCTGGCGAAAGAGTCTCGCCGTGCATGAGCGCCTTTGCAGAGTCAAAAAGCAGAAGCTCACCAGCGCGATACGGCTCGCCGAACTTGAGGCGCTGCGCAAGTACCAGAACCACCAGGTCGCCTGGTCAACCAACGTGGTTGTCACGCGACTGGCGGGACAATTCTATCTGGCCGCCAACACGCCGTTCGAAGAGCTGGCGCTGACATCCGAATGGCTGATTGACGCGCAGCGAACCCTCAAGATTGCCGATGTTGAGCCACAGCTGTTCGACCCCCTTACTATCGACGTCTCCCAGATTGCGGCGCTTCGGGTCGTCAAGGACAAGGCTGGTAAGGCTCTCATGGACATCGCAAGCCTCGACGAATTGATTAGCACGGTGCTGCCACCTACGTCGCTGTCATTGATGCAGTTCCAGCAATCCTCGTTTGCCGCCGAACGACTTACCTTCGCCTCAGTTATCGCAGCTGACATGGAGAAGGTCGGTACGTTTTTTGGAGGGAAGCTTTCTCCCGATATCGCGATGGAAAACGCGGTAGCCTCGGTCCGGGCCGCTCACAAGCTGGAAGGTCTGCGTCAGGCGCTTTCTCACGATGAGCACGCGCGCGACCTTTTGGCTGAGCATCTACATGGCGCTCACACCGACCTCGAGCCGCTCTTTGGCGCGCTTACCTATGGTCGCCTCGTCAAGCTGGCGCGCCTTCCTGAGAGCGTCGAGTCCGTGCTGCTTGCAGCCGCAAGCGCGGAGAACCACGTCCGGCTGTCCGGTCTGGTTCGCGCAATTCAAGCAGGCTGGACTGCGCTGGAAATTTTTTCCGAGCAAATGGCCGCCCTTGGCGCTTTCAATCTGGTCGAGTGGGCGGGCGGGGAGCCGGTTGCCCCCCTGCAGTACGTGACGGAACTCTCGGCGCGAGCGACGCGCGCTCTGGAAGCGTTCGACGAGCTGCTACCATGGGTCCAATACTTCCAACTGCGTGCAGACGTAGAAGCGAAAGAGCTGACTCCGTTCGTCGAGCTCATGGAGGCTTCTCAAATCCCGCCTGCACATCTTACGCAAGTCTTCGGATACCGGTTCTACTCCTCTATCGCCCACGCGCTGTTTCGTGAGTATCTCGAACTCAGTCGCTTCAGTGGTACTCGCCATTCGACGGTTCGCAAGGAATTTGGAGACTTGGACCGGGAGCTTATCCGCTTGCGAGGACAACAGGTCGCAGCACGCTGCCGGACACATTCGGCTCCGCCAGCGGGTAACGCAGGTGCGCGGGTCGATGACAAAACCGAGATGGAATTGCTGCGCTACTTGATACCACAAAGCCGCCCTCGAGTGCCGGTTCGAAAGATGCTTCAGAAGGCCGGCCGCGCCATTCAGGCGTTAAAGCCCTGTTTTATGATGGGACCGCAGGCCGTCGCGCAGTTTCTAAAACCTGGCACTATCAGTTTTGACCTCATCGTGATGGACGAGGCCTCCCAGTTGAAACCGGAGGAAGCAATTGGAGCTATTGCGCGTGGCACGCAACTCATTGTTGTTGGAGACCCAAAGCAATTGCCACCGACCACGTTTTTTTCCCGTATGGGACAAACGCCTGACGACGATAGTTCGGCGCAGATTGCTGCTGTCGATGCAGAGTCTATCCTAGACGTGATGATTGGTCACTTCCGGCCAGTTCGCACACTGAAATTCCACTACCGCTCGCGGCACGAGTCGCTCATCGCTTTCTCGAACGCGGAGTTCTATCGTGGAAATCTGGTGCTCTTTCCGTCGCCTTATCCCAATGGCAAAGCGCTGGGTTTGCATTATCACTACGTGGCCGATGGTATCTATGAAAACCAGATGAACTCAGTGGAGGCCGCACGCGTCGTAGATGCTGTCGTTGACCATATCCTGACTCGCCCCGACGATTCACTTGGGGTTGTGACGCTGAACGTGAAGCAACGCGACCTCATAGATGAACTGCTCACAGAACGTATTCGCCCAATGGTCAAGGCCGACGAGTACAAGAAGGAATGGGCGGCGCGAGGCATGGAACTCTTCGTTAAAAACCTGGAAAACGTACAGGGCGATGAACGGGACCGTATCATCATCTCGACCACGTTTGGCAAACCGAGAAACACGTCCGTGGTCCGACAGAACTTCGGTCCGATTAGTCGGGAAGGTGGCTGGCGTCGATTGAACGTTCTGTTCACGCGCGCTCGGAAGTCAGTTGCTGTGTTTAGCTCAATGCAGCCTGAAGACATCGTGTCCGACGAAAAGACACCCTTAGGAACGAAGGCGCTTCGGAACTACCTTGCCTATGCCCGCAACGGAGTTTTGACGACCGAAGTCGAGACGGGCCTCGAGCCGGATAGCGATTTCGAGGTTGCGGTCATCGATGTGCTCAAGAGCAAGGGATATGAGGTTACGCCGCAACTCGGCGTCGCGGGATTCCGCATTGATATCGCAGTCCGGCATCCGGATTATCCCTCGACATACCTCGCGGCAGTGGAGTGTGACGGTGCGAGCTATCACACGGGCGTCTCGGTGCGTGACCGTGACCGCATTCGCCAGGAGATTCTGGAAAGCCTTGGTTGGCGCGGGAAAATCTATCGCATCTGGAGCACCTCTTGGTTCCGGTCGCCGCGCGCTGAAGCCGAGAAGCTACTCGCGTTTCTTGAATCGCTGCGCCATATTGAGGTGCCTGTCGAGTTTCGGCAGTCAGTGGAAGAGCCTCCTCGCGTCGCTGCTGCATCGCAGTTGAATCCCCAAAAGGTCGATGAGATGCAGGTTCCGAGTATCACCATTCTCGATGACGTCGACGACGCCGAAGAGTTGGAAATTGAAGTGGGAGACCTCGTGACGTACAGTCCGGCCGAAAAGCCGAACGAGGCGCTGACGATTCGTATCACGGCACACAAGACGGATATTGCCCAAGGCTTTGTCGCCCAACATACCCCGCTCGCGCAAACGCTTATCGGCGCGACCGCAGGTGAAACAGTCGTGCTTCGCGTTCCTGCAATGCCGACGCAGGCCCTCATCATCCATCAGGTCAAACGCGACCGAATCGACGCCGCGGTATAAGGTGGCGAAAGGATCGAACTTTCGTTGTTGGGACTTGGGAATCGTTATCGTTTCTCGTACCAGTGCTAGTCGGCCGTCTCGTCGCGGCGCCCATGAGCGGACGACATGGCATAGTTCGAGCAATACAACGGGAGAGAAGAAAGATGGCAACTCTGGAATCTATGCAGGCAAAAATCAAAAAACTGGAACAACAAGCCGATGCGCTAATCGCGAAACAGTCATCGGGCGTCGTCGAAAAGATTCGGAAACTGATGACAGAACACGGCCTGACGGCTGCGGACATTGATGGGCATGCTGGCGGCAAGGGACGCGCAAAGAAAGCCGCGGCAACGTCGGCTACACCTGTTGCCAGATACCGTGACCCAAAGAGCGGTGCGACGTGGTCCGGGCACGGACGTGCTCCGCAGTGGATTACGAATGCAAAGAATCGCGACAAGTTTTTGGTTGATGCCAGCACTGCGACCGGGAAGCCGGCTTCAGCCACGAAGGCAAAAACGGCTGGCAGCTATCTCCGAGGGCCGCAGCCGGCGATGTATCGTGACCCAAAGTCGGGAGCAACGTGGTCTGGTCGCGGCCGCGCACCCGCATGGATTGCTGAGGCCAAAAAACGGGATAGGTTTTGGATTTCAGGTACCGCTGAAGCGAATGTTGCGACGACGGCGGGTCCTTCGAGCAAGGCAAAGACTGCGGCCAAAAAGGCACCGAAGACTGTGGGTGCAAGTCCTCGCAAGCGTCAGCCGAAAGGTCGGCAGGCTGCAAAATATGTTGACCCCAAGTCGGGTGCGACATGAAGCGGCCGTGGACGCGCTCCGGCGTGGCTGGCTGGTGCCAAGGACCGTAGGAAGTTCTTGATTGGTTGAGCGACACTAAAGCGAGCGCGGCTTGCTCTCATTCGCAGCGATTACGGATGAGCCGCCGCCACTTGCGATTGCGGCAGCTGGTCACGACCGATGCATTATTCCTATAAAGCCGGAAAACATGGACGCCTGGCTTAGTCCGAACGCGTCGGACCTAGAGGCAATGTACGCGATACTTGATGACAGGGACCGTCAATACTACGAGCATCGACTTGCGGCATAACGATTGGCCAGGCGAACGTCGGTGAGGGCAGGGACGGTGCGCACATCGCTGGTCGTGGCGTTGGCGGCAGCGTCATCGTGATTGTCGCGGACTGACTTACTGACGCACCCCGACGAACCAAGGCGCCTGCTCTCTCTCATGCACTTTGCATTTCAGCGCCAGGTCACGGAACGCCTCACTTACGCTAGACTGGCTTGAGCAACCGGAAGGAGACTTGGATGATGCGCAAGATGCTCAACGCTTCGCAGCTACAGCAGGAGGTCAACCGGCGAATCCATCGACTGCAGGAAATCGTCGAGGATGGCGTGAAGATTCGTGTGCCGCGGCCGCAGTTGCAAGAGATTGACAAGACAGGCTGCAACTGGAACATGACCCACTTCGGCAATGCGGTCGGCTTCGAGCGCGACATCGAGGGCGTACTCAAGGCCGTGCGTGCGGAATACAACCTCAATACCGAAGTGAAAGACACCGAGAACCCGTTTGGGGACTAGCCGTAAAAGAAGACCTCCACGACACCGCTGTCGTGGAGGTATGGCCTCAACACTTGTCGTTCAGTCCAGCCCGCCTTGGCAAAGATATTTGATTGATAGGTAGTCGTCCAGACCATACCTTGAGCCTTCACGCCCGTAGCCTGATTCCTTCACCCCGCCAAAGGGTGCGGCTTCGCTCGCGAGCGCACCCTCGTTGATGCCAACGATGCCAGCCTCAAGCTGACGGCCAACGCGGTTGATGCGCCTGACGTCCTGACTGTAGAAGTAACTCGCAAGACCAAACGGTGTGTCGTTGGCTGCCTGCACGGCTTCGGCTTCGTCCGTAAAGCGGAAAAGCGGTACTACCGGGCCGAACGTTTCTTCGCAGCACAACTCCATGTCCGCGGTCGCGTCGGCCAGTACAGTAGGCGCGAAGTAGTGCGGGCCAAGCTCAGACAGACGATTGCCCCCCGTTAACACTCGTGCACCGTGTCTCACGGCGTCGTCGACATGACGGGCAATCTTCTCCAGCGCGCGCACGTTAATCATTGGGCCAATCTGGGCAGCAGGGTCAGTGGCGGGAGCAACCTTGAGCTCAGCTACGCGTTCACTCAGCAAAGTGGCGAAGCGTTCGTAGACGCCATCTTGCACATACACGCGATTCGGACAGACACATGTCTGGCCGCCATTTCGAAACTTCGCGGCGAGAAGCCCAGCTACAGCCGCGTCGAGGTCGGCGTCGTCGAAGACGATGAACGGCGCGTTACCACCCAGTTCGAGCGAGAGCTTCTTGAGAGTCGATGCCGACTCGCGCGCGAGATATTTCCCAACGGGCGTCGACCCGGTGAAAGTAATCTTGCGTACGCGACTGTCTTCGAGCCAATCGGCGACAGTTGCCACTGCGTGGTCACGCGAAGCACTGGTTACGTTCAACACTCCCGCCGGCACGCCTGCCTCGTGGGCAAGTAGCGCGAGCGCCAACGCGGTCAACGGGGTGTCTTCAGCAGGCTTCGCCACGACGGTGCACCCAGCTGCGAGCGCGGGCGCAATCTTTCGGGCAATCATGGCAAGCGGGAAATTCCAGGGCGTAATGGCTGCAACGATGCCGACAGGCTCCTTCACTGCTGTCATGCGTTTTCCGCGTTGCTGCTGCGGGATGATGTCACCGTAGATACGCGTCGCTTCGTCGGCAAACCAGGCGACATAAGAGGCGCCGTAGGCAACTTCACCGCGGCCTTCGGCGAGAGGTTTTCCCTGTTCCAGCGAGATGAGTTCGCCGAGCGAATTCGCGTTCTCCAGAATCAACGTATGCCACCGACGCAGCACGGCGGCGCGCTCCTTGGGCAACGTGTCGCGCCACATAGGAAACGCTTGAGCTGCAGCGTTTGTTGCCGCGCGCGCATCCGCCGGGCCACTGTTCGCGACATTTGTAACGACCTCGCCTGTGGCAGGGTTAGTTACCGCAAACTGTGCACCATCTGTCGCCGGAACCCATAGGCCACCGATAAAATTATTCTCGCGAATGAGCTCGCCTTTTGAAAGGCTGATGGTCATTGTATCTACTCCTTGTTAGTTAGGCCGATGCGTGCCGCGATTGCGTTGCCCACTTCGGCGGTGTTCGCATTGCCGGCGAGGTCACTCGTTCGCGGTCCTTCTTTTAGCACGGGTTCAGTTGCCGCGACGATGGCATGCGCCGCATCTTGGATGCGGGCTGACTGGCATGGAATTGCGACCGTTGATGATATATGATACAACACGAAACCCAGTTTCTTCGCCCTTTCCGAAAGGCCGCAGGTCACCGTCGGTCAGGCGGTGGGATGGGCGACGAAAACGTTATTTAAAGGGCCCTAGCGTTGCGTCGGCATTACCTGCAGCCGCTAAAAGCCGAACCCTTTCGCTGTCTTCGCCCTATAGCAGCGAGACTATCAACGAGGGCCAAAGAGATGGTCGACATGCTGCAAGATAAACTCCAACACCAAAACCTGAACGACCGCACCTATGCACTCTTGAAGGGTGGCTTGATATCAGGCAGTTTCCACCCCGGTCAGGTGTTCATTATTCGTTCGCTAGCTGAGCGCTATGGGATTTCGACGACGCCAGTGCGCGAAGCGCTCCAGCGTCTCGTCGCTGAACGTCTGCTGGTAATGCTGCCGAACCGCTCCATTGTCGTTCCAACCCTTTCGCCAGCAGCTTTCGGCGAGATTTATCGAATCCGATACGAGCTTGAGGGCCTGGCAGCGCAGACGGCCACGCATTTCTTCAAGGCTTCGGATATCGCACGCCTCAAAAAAACGCTCCTCGCCATGGACGGGGCTATCGAGCGCGGCGACAGGACGGCATATCGTGAGCTCAACGAGAAATTTCACTTCGCAATCTATGAGAAGGCCAACTCCCCGCGTCTGCTTGAGATGATTCAAGGCTTGTGGGGCCAGGTCGGGCCGGTCTTCTACGGTCTGCTTGAGGACCCCGACTACGGCGGTGAGCACGCCAATGTTCACCACCACGAACTGGTCAAAGCAATCGAATCGGGTGACGCTGACGTCGTGAGAGAGAAGCTTGTAGAAGACCTGGTCGCCGCGGAAGATGCGCTGATGCCCCGGTTGCAGACGCTTGTTGCTGAGGGCGTCGAGGCGCGCCTGCCTTTTCAAGGCGAAAATGAACTGGAGGCACCCGCCCGGAAGCGTGTTGTGGCGTCAGCCAGACAGCCGGTACAGCCTGTTGCGCCTCGTAGGGTGGCGCGCAAGTAAATACGCGCGCTTACGGCTCAGCAATAGGTGAGTAAGGGGTAGCATCAGGCTACCCCTTTTTTGTTTTACTGCCGCGCACTCTCTTCCCGAAGCGCGTCTTCCATTGCGCTCAGGAAATGCTCTGCGTTTTGACGCGAAAACGGCAGAGGCGGCCGAATCTTGAGTACATGTCCTTCGGGGCCGGACGCGCCAATCAGAATGAAGCGCTTGCGCAGGCCGTTCACAAGCCGGATGGCAAAATCCGGGGCGGGCTCGTGGCTTTCCTGGTCCTTGACCAGGTCAACTCCGATGAAGAAACCGGCTCCGCGCACCTGACCGATAGACGTGTACTGACGCGCCAGTTCCGCAAGACCTTGCTTCATGTAACTGCCCACGGATTTGGCGTTCTGCATCAACTGCTCGTTTTCCATGACTTCCAGCACGGCAAGACCTGCGGCACAACACACAGGGTTGCCGCCAAACGTGTTGAAGTAGCGTGCGCGAAGCGCAAAATCCTGTAGCACTTCAGGTTTCGCAATCAGGCCTGCGATAGGCAGCCCGTTGCCCATTGGCTTACCCATGATGACCAGGTCCGGCACGACGCCGTGCCGCTGGAAACCCCACATTGCATCACCTGTACGACCGAATCCCGGCTGCACTTCGTCCGCGATGAAGACTCCGCCCGCTCGACGGATTGCCTCAACCGCCGGAGCGAGAAAGCCTGCGGGGTCGGCGTACACGCCGTCGCTGGAAAAAATTGTGTCGACGATAAGCGCGGCGACTTTCACCCCATGCCGCTTCAGGTCGTCGATGGCGGCCTGCACGTTCCTTGCGAAGGTCTCGCCGACATCTGCGCCTTCGCCGCGCAGAGAGTCCGGCGCGGGAACGGTGCGCACATGTTGCCCCAGCGGTACGTGCTCGCCCAGAGACGGGGAGATTTCCGAAACGGCGGAGGTAATGCCGTGATAAGCCGTCTCCGTCACGATGATGCCTGTGCCGCCCGTAAAATTGCGCGCGACGCGTAGCGCAAGGTCCGAGGTTTCGCTTCCGGTGCACGTGAACATCACATTGGACAGTTCCGGCGGGAATGTGCCAATCAGCTTTTCCGCGTATGTCAGAATCAGTTCATGGAGGTAGCGCGTGTGCGTGTTGAGCGTGGCGACCTGCTTTGTAATTGCTTCGACTACGTGCGGATGGCAATGCCCCACTGACGGCACGTTGTTATAGACGTCCAGATATTGATTTCCCTGCGCATCGAACATGTAGACACCTTCTGCGCGAACCAGGTGGACAGGTTCCTCGTAGAAGAGCTTGTACGAAGGGCCGAGGACCTTTTGTCTACGGGCGAGAAGCGCGCGCAGACCCGCATCCAGATTTTCAGCATTCGCAGGGTTAAAAGCGTTGACCATCAATGGCTTAACCATAACTCACTACTCCATGTTGCAAGCGACTCGAAGCCTACGCTGCGCTACGTCGCGTTTTAGGGTTGAGAGGTGTGCCAGTCCCTGCCAGGCGCTGGCGTTGTTCTTGAGGATGTAAGCGCTGTTTTGCGGATAGCGTTCGGCGCGCCAGCCGGTAATCGCCACGGTGACCACGAAGCGGGCGGCAATCAGGTAATAGAGCAGGTCTACCTCGTCGCGCTCAAGCGGCAACACAGCGTGATACGCGGACACAAACTCTGCTACCGCGTCCCAAGGGTCGTCTGTGGTGTTCATGTGATACGACGCTCCGACCGCTACGTCGACGGCGAGCGGGCTGAGAACCATGTCGCCAAAATCGAGAATGCCCGCTAGCCGGTCATTGTCGATTGGGTCGACCAGCACGTTGTAGAAGTTCAGGTCGTTATGAATGACCTGCGCGCGGAGTTTGGACAGTACCGGCTTCGCATTGGTCTCAAACGCAGTCAGAAAATCCTCCGCAAGCTGCCGTCGGCCGATGTCCGGAATATGTGCAATCAAAGGGCGTATACCGATCGCGTGCTGGATGTCCCAGGCGAGTTCATGACCAGCAGCGGGATGAGAAAAGTCCCTTAGCGCCAAGTCCAGCTTTGCCAGATGCGTTCCGAGCTCTCGCCGGTGCGCCGTCGTCCGCTGCACCGTATTGAGCGGCACACCGGGAAGATATGACAGAAGTCGTACGGCCCGGAGCCGGCCTTGCTCAAAAGGCAGCCGAAGATGCGGCTGCCCGTTCAACGCACGAAAAACGCGTTGCACGGGAATGCGCGGGTCGACCTGCGCGATGTGTAGCAGGGCCGACACCTGGAAGTCGTTTATAGCAGGGTCTTCCGCGTGGTTGCTAATCCGGAGCGCGTATTCCCCTCCGTCGCCCGCGACGATTCTGAAGTTCTGGTCGCGCTCGCTCGTCAGGCGTGATGCAGCACCGTCAATTCCGAAATGGCGTGACGCCAGTTCCTCCGCCTCAGCAAGCGAAATCTCTTCAGCAGCAACGCTCAGGATGCTGCTCTCGAGCTTGTCGGTCTGAGCTTCCGCATTGGTTTGTACATCGACCATGATATCTCCGGACACAATAAAGTGCGGGTTTAAATCGCCGAGACATGATATATCATGCAACACGTCGATGCGTGATTTTTTCGAGCGCTTACGATGTGCGGAACGGGGATATGGCAAGCTAATCGCCAGAAAGTCCTTGCCTGTGGCGGATTTGACGATGAGTCGAAGACTTTCCTCGTCCCGGACCATCGTGTTTGGCGAGGAGGAAATTCGTCAAAAAAGACGACGATTTTTTATTTTTTTCCCGGCAAATGCGATATATCATATCTCGAATGACTACCGTGGGTTGGTGGCTCGGGTGAGCGGCGAAGGTGTGGTCTCCGCCAGGTTCCTCCGCTGGCATGGTGCATGTCGCGCCGCGACGAATTGTGTGAACTGGCGGCCTCCCGTCAAAAGGACATTCGATGAAAGGTCTTACCATCAACTGTGACATGGGCGAGGCGTTTGGCATCTACCAGCTGGGTGACGACGCCGCGTTAATGCCTTACGTCACGCATGCGAACGTCGCATGTGGTTTTCATGCTTCTGACCCAAACGTCATGTGGCGGACGGTCCGCGCTGCGAAGCAGCATAACGTCAAGGTCGGCTCGCACCCAGGCCTGCCGGACCGGGAGGGGTTCGGGCGTCGGGAAATGAAGTTCTCGCGCAATGAGACGGCTGCGCTGGTTCTGTACCAGACCGGAGCGCTGAGAGCATTTCTGGATGCAGAGCAAATGACGCTTTCGCATATCAAGCCCCACGGCGCATTGATGGGCATGGCCATGAAGTACAACGCCGTGGCGGAAGGCATTGCTGACGCTGCGTTGGCACTCGGGCTCCCCGTTATCGCGTGCACGGACAGTGAAATGACGCGCGTGTTCGACCAGCGTGGCGTCGAGTACTCGTGCGAGTTCTATGCAGACCTCGAATACGACGACGAAGGTCGTCAAATCATCACAATGATTCACGAGGCGGTTGCGCCAGAAGACGCAGTTGCCAAGGTCATGCAAGCGCTGCGCGAGAAGACCGCCACGTCCATCAATGGTGTATCTGTGCCGGTAGCTATCGATTCGATATGTGTTCATAGCGACACTCCCGGTGCTTTGCCTCTCGCGAAGGCGGTTTATGAAGCGGTCGCGGACCGCCTCTAAACCGATACGGAATCGCGAACATGCAAGCCGTGAGCACATCGACAATCGTTACGGGAGCGAAAGCGCGCGTGTTAGTACTGCGGGCCCTCTCCATTGGCGCGCGTGCAATCGGCTCGTCGCTCGGCCCGCATGGCCGAGGCCTTCTGTATGACGGAGGTTCGGGCGGTCCGCAACACAGTTCATCGGGGCTTGATATTGCACGTCGTGTGACGGAAGAGTCAGGTGCCGGCACAGTTGCGCTCCGTATCCTGAGGGATGCTCTTTGGGATGTTCAGCGCGACCTCGAAGACGGAACCGCGCGTACCGCATGTATCGCAGTCGCCATCTACGCAGAGGCGGCAAAACACGTTGCACATGGGACCGCGCCAGCTCTGCTTTGCAAGGAAATCCACGGGCTGCAGAGTGAGATGCCCGCTCTCGTCGAAACGCAGCGATGCGAGGCGGCTGACGGTTTCGACGTAGCACGTAGCGCTTGCGCTGACGAAGACATCGCGCGCACCCTCAGTGACGCCTACTCCGCATCGTCGGAGAAGGGCGCCATCGATATCCAGCAAGGAACTGGTTCCGACATCCAGCTTGAACGCTATTCCGGCTACTGTCTCGATGTCGTACCCGAAGCCACGGGCCTTTCAACAGAAGAACAAGGCCTGCGTGTTGAGATGGACTCGGTGCATGTGCTGGTCGTCAACGAAATACTGACTGACTTTGGCCCGCTCGCCCGAGTTCTCGAGCAGTTTGCATTGCACTCGAAATCTCTGGTCATCGTCGCACGAGGTTTCGAGGGTGCGGCGCGCAGCACGCTGACGGCTAACCGAGCCGCGCTTCGGATGCATGTCCTCGGATTGATTCCGGCCGAGGTAGGTGAACAGGCCATGCATCTGCTCGACGACCTTTGCGCGGCCACTGGCGCCACCGTTATTAGCGAAGAGACTGGGACGTCGATGGCAAATGTCCGTCCATCAATGTTGGGTCGCACCTCGCGGCTGATTCTGGAGCGCGGTCGCGCCATATTTTCGGAGCCCAACGGCGACGCGAATGCAATTCATGCGCGACGCGCATTGTTGTCCGCTCAGGCTGGGTCCCAGCGGTATCTGGCGTTGGACCGGGAAAGACTTCAAAGACGTGCTGCACGACTCGCGGGCAACTGGGCCGTTCTGCGAATAGGCGGTCGTACGCACTGGGAGGCGGAGGAACGGGTCGGAAGCGCTCGCGCTGCGCTCGCGGCGCTGGCTGCTTCGAGAGCTTCCGGTGTTGTCGAGGGGGGCGGTCAGGCACTTCTCTCAGTGGCCGCATCACTCATAGAGTTGAAGGCGGACAGCGCTGGTGACGTACGCCGTGCGGCACTCGACTGCATTGCCGCTGGCTGCCGTGCAGTGGCCGCACAACTGGCCAGTAATGCTGGCGGCGGCGTTGTGGACTCAGAATTCAAGTATCGGACGGTTGACCCTCTGTCGACCACCCTTGCCATCCTGCAGCATGCGATTTCGGTTGCTGCAACCATGCTGACTGTCGAGGTCTTGATATGTTAAGAGTGAGCAGCGAAGTAGGCGGGTACGCTCAGACTCTGGTTTCTTCTGTGGGTATGTCAACCGACGTGAAACAAGATTCCCGCGAGGCACCCGACCGTGCCAAAGGACAAGACGATTACATCCTGCGGGCGGTCGACCTGGTGCACCAGTATGGTTCGGTAACTGCACTTGACCACGTATCGCTCGACGTCAGGCGCGGCGAATTTCTGACGATTCTCGGGGAGAGTGGCTCAGGAAAGACAACGATGTTGCGTGTGATATCGGGCCTCGAGAAGGTGTCGCACGCAGCGCAACTGACGCTTGACTGCGTTGATGTCCGAGACGTGCCGGCTGCGAAGCGAAATTGTACGACTGTGTTCCAGAGCTATGCGCTCTTTCCGCACATGTCGGTAGAGGAAAACGTCTGCTATGGCTTGAAATTGCGCGGCGTAGGCAAGGATGAAGCCAAGCGTCAGGCGAACGACGCACTGTCTATGGTTCGTCTGGCTGGAAAGGGCACCCGGCGCATCGGCCAGCTTTCAGGTGGCGAGCGCCAGCGTGTCGCGCTGGCTAGAGCCATTGTGACGCGACCGGCCGTCCTGCTTCTTGACGAACCTCTGGGCGCATTGGACGAAAAGCTGCGATACGACATGCAGGCCGAACTGGTCGACATACATCGCGCGCTCGGCATGACCTTCATCTACATTACCCACAGCCAGGAAGAAGCATTGACGATGAGCGACCGCATCATTCTGATGCGCCGTGGGCGCATCGAACAGTGCGGTACGCCGGAAGACCTTTTCGACCGGCCGTCAAGCCGTTTTGCGGCGGAATTCATGGGTTTCGACAACGTGCTTCCGTGCTCTGTCCAGACCATCATCGAGGGTGGTGAGGCGACTGTCGACTTCAATGGAACGACTCTTCGTGGCGTATGCGCCTCCGGTTCACATCTGCGGCAGGGCGATGCAGCACTATTTGCAGTTCGGGCCGAACGGTTGACGCCCAGTAAGAGAACGGGGGCAGTCAGTGCCAGCAACGTCATCGCATGCGCGCCGGCCGAACACGTTTATCGCGGCAAGTACACAGACCAGACGGCACTGACCCCTGACTCTACGCGGCTGAAGATTCGTAGCTGGGACCAAAGCGCAACACCAGGCGAATTCGATGCAGTGACCTGCCGCGTGCAGGACTGCGTGATTCTTCCTCATTAACTTATCCGGTAGTCAAAAGAGAGGATTGACCATGAAAGACCGCCATTCCACCACGTCGCAACTGGACCTGACCCGGCGCGACATGTTGAAGGGCCTTGCCGCTACCGGAGCGTTAGCAATTACCGGTACGTTGGGCCTGAGCCGCGTCGCTGCAGCAGCCGATTCGCAAGCGGTGAGTGCGTACGGGGTGACGACCGCGCAACTCAAGGACTGGTCGGTGCTGCAAAAGTCCACGGGACTCAAGATGCAGTACGTCGGTTCCAACAACGATGTTGGCGTTTTCATGCGCGACATCCTCGCCTCCCAGATGGGTAACAAGGTAGATATTTTCATCTTCGAAGGTGGCACACAGAACATCCTCGGGCCGCAGGGTGCATATCTCGTCATCGATGAGAAGAATCCGAACCTCAAGCTTTGGCAGCGCACGCCTGATGTATGGAAACGCTCGGCGGTTGTCGTTGGCAAGGATGGCAAGCAGTATGGGGTACCCGTTATCGGCAACGCTGACAGCTTCGGCTACTTCCCAGACAAGCTCGGAGTGAAGGCTGACGGCACAGCGGACCTTTCTTGGAAAACCGTCTTCGAAGACGACCGTACACGTGGTCGTGTCGGTTACGACAACACCTGGAATTACTCGATTGGCGTCGCAGCGCTTTATCTCAAGTCCACTGGGAAGGCGAAAATTGGGGACCCTGCCGACCTGACTCCCGCGGAAGCCAAAACAGTCGTGGACTTCCTCGTTGCACGAAAAAAGGCGGGGCAGTTCCGTACGCTGGTCAGCTCGTTCGAGCAGCAGATTCAGTTGCTTTCGAATCACGAGGTTGATGTGCTGAATTGTTGGGAGCCGGCCGTGCGCGAGGCGAACCTGAAGCTCGGCGATGGCAAGACACGATACGCATACACCATGGAGGGATATTACAAATGGGGGCACGGTGCGTATATTGCCGCGCAAGCAAAGGACCGCGGCAATCTCGACACCGTCTACAAAATGCTGAATTACTTCCTCGACGGGGAGTACCGCGCCTTGCAGGCTCGTGACCGCGGCTATGCGGGTCCTAACATGGACCTTGCTGTCGAATACGCGACCGCGCATAGCTGGTCGGCCGACCAGATTCAGAATCTCAAGGCCACTCAGGAAAAGGTGGATAGGAAGTTTGCCAAGCCGTTCGTCAGCACTACCACGCCTTCACACTCGGACTCGCTTGAAGAAGAGTGGCAGCGGTTTCTCAATGCGTAACCCATAGGGGAGCGAAGGACGACATCATGAGCAACCTGATTCAGAAGTTCTCGAGTCGCGCCCGCATGCGAACACCGCTTGAGCGCTCACCGTGGCTGCTTCGCAGCTTTCTATGCATATGGTTGTTCGTCGTAATCGCCCCCCTTGTGGTCCTCGTTGCTTACAGCTTTTTCGACAGCCGCAACTTCATGATGGTCTATGAGCCGTCGCTCAAGACGTGGGAAAGCATCTTCACATCGGGCCGCTTCGAGGTGACGGTGCGAACCCTGCGGATTGCATTGACCGTCACGCTCATCGAACTACTCCTCGCATTCCCCTCCGCGCTGTGGCTGGCGAAAGGCAACTGCACGAAGACGACCCGGGCAGTTGTTCTGGCTTTGCTGACCATTCCGTTCTTCCTTGACCAGTCATCCCGCATCATCGTATGGCGCGGGATTCTGGATGAGACCGGGATGATTAACCATGTCCTGACGATTCTGCATGTCATTCAATCTCCCATAAAGGGAATGCTGTACACGGAAGCGGCTGTTCATTTCGGCATGGTGGTGTCGTACTTCCCCATGATGATTTTGCCGATTTATTTGGCCATCAGCGTTATCGACGACACGATGATATCTGCGGCCGCAGACCTCGGGGCGACCCCAGCACGCATTGTCGTGGACGTCATCCTTCCACTTTCGCTTCCCGGTGTGCTTGCAGGCGTCATCTTTACCCTCGGGCCAGCGCTGGCATCGTGGGTCGAGCCGAATCTGCTTGGTGGAGGATTCGTCAACATGCTGAGCAATTCCGTTGATAGTGCATACGGTGCGCTGCGGTATCCGGTTGTTGCCGCGCTGTCGAGCTTTGTCGTTCTCATGATTGGCGTCATTTTCGCGGTGCTGATGTTCTTGACGCGCCGGTTTGCCGACCTGTCCATGTCATTCCGGAGCCTGCAAAGTTGAACCAGTCAGTCATTGATATGCCGGCATCGACGATGAACCGGCAAGCCCAAGGAAGTGCCTGGAGTTATTGGGCGGGGTGGCCGCGGGTCGCGAAGTTTATTGCGTTCGGCGCGCTGGCATTCATCTACTTCCCATTGCTGTGGCTTGCGCTGATGTCGGTTAGTGCGCAGCCACTATCAGGGCTTCCGCTCCCATTTTCAGGGGCGAACTACGTTGCGCTGTTCCAGTCCGGCGACTGGCTTGCTCCATTCGGTATCAGCCTGCTGATTGCGCTCCTGGTCGGTGTCGTCACAGCGGTGACGGCGACGCTCGTGGGCCGCGTGTTGCCGCATTCGAAACGCGCCGGCACGCTCGTTCTGCTGGCAGTGTTGCCGCTCTTCATTCCCGGCATGTCGATGGGTGCGGCCCAGTTCATCTTCCTTCGCCCGATGATGGGACTGACGCTGGGCTACTGGTCGATTTTTCTCGGGCATGTCGTCTGGGCGTTCCCGTTCTCGTTGCTGATTGTCCTCGTGCTGACGACACGCTTTGACAGTCGCCTCGTAGAGGCTGCTGCAGACCTCGGCGCGTCCGGTTGGCGCACGTTCTGGGATATCGAGATGCCGATACTGCGATCGGGCATTGTTGGCGCAGGCACTTTCGGGTTTCTGATTTCCTTCAATGAAGTCCAGCGCTCGATTTTCCTCCGCGGTACTGCAGAGACGATGCCCATCTGGAACTGGATGATGGCCTCGTCGCAGCAGTCGCAGGTCCCGGTGATTTTCTGTCTCGAGACGATTGTGCTGGCCGTTGTGCTGCCCTCGCTCGCCGCGCTGTTCTGGGTGCTCTTCGTCCGCATGGACAAGAACTGACACCGTTCAATTATCATTCGAGGCGACCATGCACCATCCAGAGCCGCGATTCAGTCCGGCGGGCGACTCATTTATTGAGGTCGAGCTCGGTAACGAAATGAGCTTTGACCTGAACGTCAAGGTTCAGGCTCTCGCACACTCCATCCGCGAAGCCGACATCGAGGGTGTCATCGAGTTGGTGCCTGAACTGGCATCACTGCTTGTTTCGTACGACCCCGACCGCATCTCCTATGACGATGTAGTGATGGAGATACAAAGCATTTTCGCCCAGCAGTCGGGAGTCGGAGTGACGGAGATGCCTAGCCGGCTTTTCTACGTCCCGCTCTACTACTTCGACCCGTGGACCGAAGAATGTATGGCGGATTACCGCAAAACCTACCCCGACAAGCTGCCGGACCCGGAATTGCTCTGTCAGGCGAATGGGCTGGCCGACCGGGCGGCTTTGCAACGCATGCACTCCAGTACGGAATACTGGGTGGCCGCGCTGGGTTTCTGGCCAGGGCTCTGCTCGCTCATGCCGCTCGACCCTCGCGCCAGGCTCGCAGCGCCCAAGTACAACCCGCCGCGCGGCTGGACACCGAAGGGAACAATTGGGGTGGGCGGCGGACTGACATGCGTGTATCCGGACCGCACGCCGGGTGGCTACCAGATATTCGCGCGCACGCCGATGCCAATCTGGGATAAGGACCAGCGGCTTGCGGCGTTTAAGGACAGTCTTGCCTTGTTCCGGCCCGGTGACCGAGTCCGCTTTACTCCAATCGGAAGGGAGGAGTACGACTTCATCGAGGCGAAAGTGAATGACGGAACGTATCACCATCCGACGATTGACTATCAGATTTTCTCGGTCGCCCGATATCGGGACTGGCTGCGCGACCTCGTAAAGGAGTAAGGCGATGCTCGAAGTAGTCAAGCATGGGCTCGAGACCACGGTACAGGAGTTGCCCGGCCGCATCGGGCACTGGGAACAGGGATTTCCCCCGTCCGGTCCCGCGGACGCATGGTCTTTTCGACTCGCCAATTTGCTGGTTGGAAATCACCGGGACACCGCCGCGCTGGAGTGGCAGTTCATTGGCCCGACGCTGCGTTTTCATCGTGACTGCGCCATCGCTTTGACTGGAGCGGACGTGGTCGCAAAGCTGGACGACGGAGTTGTCCCACTGTGGCAGACCATTCACGTGCGTGCCGGTCAGGTGCTCGCGTGCGCAGCGGCGAAGACCGGTGCAAGAGGTTACATCGCGGTTTCCGGAGGCATCGCAACCGCGAGTGTGCTTGGCTCACGGGCGACTTTCCATATGGCTGGCATCGGCGGCATCAGCGGTGGTTCGCTCAAAACCGGGGAGCAAGTGCCTCTCGGAGAAGCCAAGCCCGTGCGCAAGCTGTTGACCGTCGTCGACAGCGCGCGGCCGCCCATTGACCCGTTAGCATCGGCCGGGTTATCAGACTCGCGCATCGCGGCGATGCTCGGACCGAACAACACGTGGCTCGAAGACAATTCCGTCATGATGTTCTTCGATAGCGAATGGACGGTGAGTACAAACAGCAATCGAACGGGCCTGCGCCTGTCTGGTCCGCAATTTACCTTTTCGCCACAGGCGTATGCGAAGCCTGCTGAACACGGTAGCGAGCCCTCGAACATTCTGGACCATGGATACCCGGTTGGAGGTATCAGCATTGCAGGGCAGACGCCTATTGTCTTCATTAACGATTCACCGAGCGCGGGCGGTTTTTTCGTGCCTTTTACGGTTCCGCGCTTCGACCTGTGGCGTCTCGGACAGGCCAGGCCACACGCAAAATTGCGTTTTCGACGGGTCACCATGGCCCACGCGAATGAAGGACGGCGCCGACTGGACAAGCTTTGCAGCAGTCAATCGCTTGTCGAAGTGGACAGCGTCAAGGCCTAACAAGGAGAACACACATGGCAGATGTTGATGTCAAAAGCCCGATTCCGGGCACCTTCTATCGAAGCCCCGCTCCCGGCGAAGCACCGTTTGTCAGCGAAGGACAGGTCGTCACCGAGGAAACCGTGATTGGCAGCATCGAGCTGATGAAACAGTTCAATGAGGTGTATGCGGGCGTCGAGGGAACACTGACCTCGTTCGTTGCAGGCGACGGCGAAGCCGTAGATTCTGATGCTGTGCTTGCTATCATTTCCACGAGCTGAGGAACGATATGCAACAACGCATCAGGAAGGTGTTTGTCGCGAACCGGGGCGAGATTGCGGTGCGTATCATTCGTGCGGCGCGCGAGCTCGGCATGCAGACCGTTCTTGGCTGTAGCGCGGCCGATGTTGACAGTCTTGCTGCGCGTATGGCCGACGAAGTGATTACCGTTGGACCGGCCCCGGCAGCAAAGAGCTATCTCGACATCGCGGCGGTGGTGGCTGCGGCGAAAGGGGCCGGTGCCGATGCCGTACACCCCGGCTACGGCTTTCTGTCAGAAAACGCAGGATTCGCGCAGGCGGTCGTCGACGCTGGTCTGATTTTTGTTGGTCCGTCGCCACGAGCTATTACATTGATGGGTGACAAGGCGCAGGCACGAGCCTGTGCGATGAAAGCAGGCGTACCGACAGTTTCAGGCAGCGAGGGTGTGGTCGAAAATCTCGCCGCCGCACTTGTGACTGCTGACCAGGTCGGCTACCCGGTCATGCTTAAGGCTGCAGCTGGCGGGGGAGGACGAGGCATTCGAGTTGCAGCAGATGCGAAAGAGCTGGAGGCTCAATACGCCATCGCGACTCGTGAGGCCCATAGCGCATTCGGCTATGGCGGACTTTATCTCGAGCGATTCGTCGGATTGGCGCGTCACGTGGAAGTCCAGATTCTGGCGGACGGCGAGCGCGCGATACATCTTTTCGAGCGCGAGTGCTCGCTGCAGCGGCGTAGACAGAAGCTGGTCGAAGAAGCTCCGTCTCCGTCGCTGGACGGTGCTGTACGCCAAAAGATGTGTTTGTCTGCTGTTGCACTTGCGGAGTCTGTCGGCTATCGCGGTGTCGGCACCGTCGAGTATCTGTACGACCCGAAGACCTCGGAATTCTTTTTCATCGAGATGAACACCCGCGTTCAGGTGGAGCATCCAATTACAGAGATGGTTACGGGTATCGACATTGTGCGGGAGTCTCTGCGGCTTGCCACCGGAGAACCCTTGCAACACAACCAGGCGGAAATCGTGTTACGTGGTACCGCGATTGAATGTCGCATCAATGCGGAAGACCCACAAAAAAACTTCATGCCGGCGCCAGGTACAATCAGCGAATTGCGGTTACCGGCAGGACCAGGAGTACGTGTCGACACACATCTATACGAAGGCTACTCGGTCCCCCCATACTATGACTCCCTTCTTGCCAAGGTCGTCGTCTGGGACTGTGCCAGACCTGAAGCAATCGAACGCATGAAGCGTGCACTTGACGAATTCGACGTCGAAGGCCTGAAGACTACGAAGCCACTTCATCTTGCGTTGCTCGACGACGACGGCTTCCGTGCGGGCGACTATCACACCGGATATCTGGAAGCAAATCTCTCCAGAATCGTGAGCGGCATCACCGATTAAGGGCAGGAAATCGATTTCAGGGGCAGCGGCGTTGGGAATATTCGCCATTGCACTCAACGACTTCTTGGTCGCAGAGGACGCAAACGGGGGGGGGCATCGGGTGCGTTGGTCTCGAGAAATCCGGGACAAGTGCGCTGCTGCGGTCACTGGTGGTAGCGAGCAACGCTCGCGAGAAAGGATTGGGTCGCCAATTACTGGCTTACGCCGAGAACATTGCGCGGGCCGATGACATTTCTGAATTGTGGTTGCTGACGACGACCGCCGCCGAGTTCTTTCAACGGGCCGGCTATATCGTAGCGGACCGGAGCACTGCGCCAGCCGAAATCCGGGCAAGTACGCAGTTTGCAATGTTGTGTCCAGAATCGGGGATTTGCCTGAGGTCGACGGCTCTGGAGTGATTGCAGTGTTCCGTACTGAAGAGGCTGCTCAGTTCGCCGCCCTTGAGTGGGCTAGAGCATGGGTCGACCAGCACATGTAGAGGCTGGCTCCGGCAGCCTGCCTGCACGATACGGGTGGGCCGACGTGCCAGTACAATCCATTGCAACGCACTTGATGCGACGTGGCAGATTGCACAGGCTCAAGTCTTCAAGAGTTCTTCAACATGGTCACCGCGGTTATCACTCCGGACGTCTCGCCCGACGGTTCGGCGATTGCTTTCAGCGTTGCCGCTCACGGCCGTACGGTCGAATGCATTATCGCCAAAGACGCATTGGTGCAGGACTCCTGGCTGCCACCTGACACCGCAGAAGAGCGCCTTTTGCAAGCATTCGTGAATGGCCGGCAGCGCATCTTCGTAATCGCCGAGAGAAAGGCGCTCACGACGACACATGAGCCAGTCATCCTGGCTGCGGTCGATTTCGCGCGCAAGTAACAAGAAACCCGCCACCGGCTCCTTTGACAGGCAAGTTGCAGCCACTGATTCACAGTGGACGGCGGGCGCTTTATCACGGCACCAACCGGTGGAAGCGGAAATTTTGCAAAACGACCAGAGAACGGCGCTCTCTTCGCTTAAACACCTGTCAGAATCGACCTGACAACTGCCCGATGTCGCCGCATTAACTACGAGTCATCGGACGGCAGATGTTCGCTTGCATCCCGAGGTTCTGGTAGTAGCTCTGGCTGACCAATGGCTCAATGCGGACACGTCATACCTCGCGACGCGACTTGCCATTCTCGATGACCATGCAACGAACACATAATGGCCAGTTGAAGGATGAGCTTCTGGTTCTTCTTGCCTCAAGGTGCAACGACGAAAAATAGGGGGGCGTCTGCTCTACAGCCGGCCAGTCCTGCGACGAGGTACTCACCCGTGCCCGGAGGGTTTTTCATTGGCACTGCAGGGGGAGCTGTTCTCGTTAAACAGGCTCCAACCCAGTAAACTGTCCGCGCCGACTGAATTTTGAGCCACCGCGCCGATCGAGTTTTGAGCCGGGGTGGAGACCGGTCGGAAGCAGGACCGGTTGTGGATAAGTGTATGGGTTTCGAGAGTGCTTGTCCTCCTTCGTGTGGGGCCTCGTTGCGCGGCGGAAGCTGCGAAGGGCGTAGCCCGTAGCGGCTTCCGCTGCGCGGCAAGCGACGATCAGGCCGATTCGTTCGCGCTCGCACCGTCGGCTCTGCGCGCTGCTTCGCGCGAGCGGATACGCTTCTTTGCACTGGCGCTGCTATGGCGGAAACGGTAGCTTTCGTTGCCGGTTTCCACGATGTGGCAGTGATGCGTCAGCCGGTCCAGCAATGCCGTGGTCATCTTCGCGTCGCCGAACACACTGGACCATTCGGCAAAGTCCAGATTCGTTGTCACT
>NZ_JARESU010000119.1:0-25872 GCF_046027075.1 Paraburkholderia sp. RL18-085-BIA-A
CCAGCATGGCATCGAGACGCGTCGGCTCGTCGTCGATTCGTTCCTGCTGATGGACCCCTACACGACACTGCGTCTTCACGCGCTGCCTTTCTGGCTCGTATTCTGCACCCAGCCGTCCGCCGATACGCTGCGCCGCTTCCTCGATTCGCAGCCCCCGTTCGATGAAATCGACGTGATGCTGTTCTCGCACGGTACCGAAGGCATCGGCGTGACGCGCATCGATGAATGGAAGGAATTGCTCGGCCGTGCGTCGCGCGAGGGGCGCTTTCTGGGCGTGGATACAAGACGTTATCCACGCGACTTCGCGACCTTCGTGCGCTTCGATCAGGCGCTCCGGGAACTCGGCCCGCAGCAGACTCCACCCCCACCGATGACGCTCGAACAGTTCGAATCCGTTTTTCGCGAACACGGGCCCAAGCACGGCGTGAGCATGACGATCCATCCGCGCGGAATAGGTTCGTCATGCGCGCACTTCTGCTAGTGATCGCGCTCGGCATCGGCATATCGTATGCGGGCATGCTGGCCGCCCTCTTCTGGCTGCAAGGCCGCCTCGTCTATCCGCTCGAACGCCTGCGGCGGCGTCCATTCGACACGGCGGACGACCTTATGGGCGACGTCACCGTTCACACCGACGACGGCCTCACACTGAGCGGCCGCTATCGCGCATCCTCGCGCGAAGGCGCACCCACCGTAATTCTCTTTCATGGCCACGGCGACGACATCGGCATGCGTGCGCATATCGCCCACGATCTGGTGGCTGCGGGCTACGGCATCTTTCAGGCGGAATACCGGGGCTATGGCGGCAATCCCGGCACGCCCCATGAAGCCGGGCTCTATCTCGATGCGCGCGCGGCCTATGCATTCGTCGCCGGGCGAGCACGCTCGATCGTGCTGCATGGCTATTCGCTCGGCTCGGGTGTCGCTACCCAACTCGCACTCGAAGCGCGCGTCGACGCGCTCGTGCTGGAGTCGCCTTTCACGAGCATCGTCGATGTAGCCGCGCAGCGCTTTCCGCTCTTTCCGGTGCGCAGCCTGGCGCGCGACCGTTACGACAATCTTTCGAAGATTGCAGCGGTCGGTACGCCGCTCCTGATCTACGGCGGCGCGAACGACCGTGTCGTGCCGCCGTGGCATTTCTCCCGGTTGCATGACGCCGCGCGGCAACCCAAGCAACTTGCGCTCATACAAGATGCGGATCACATCGACGTCTGGACCGCCGGTGGCAATGTCCATGTCCTTCAGTTTCTGCGCGAACTGGAAAGCGAGTAAAGCACGCCGACGCCCGCGTCTGTGGCTCAATGATCGAGAAATTGCCGTAGCTTGTCGGCGCTACTCGGGTGCATCAGTTTTCGCATCGCCTTGCTTTCGATCTGTCGAATCCGTTCGCGTGTCACGTCGAACTGTTTGCCCAACTCCTCGAGCGTATAGTCCGACGCGGTATCGATGCCAAAACGCATCCGCAGCACCTTCGCCTCACGCGGCGACAGTGCATCGAGCGCGTCATCGACCGCGGCGCGCAGGTTCGCATGCATGGCCGCGTCCGCAGGCGATGCCGCCATTGGATCTTCGATCATATCGCCAAGCGTCGCGTCGGCGTCCTCGCCCACCGGCATTTCGAGCGACACGGGTTGCCTGGCGACCTTCAACATACTGCGAACCTTCTCTTCCGGCAGTTCCATGCGCTGGGTCAGCGCTGCAGGATGAGCCTCGCGTCCAGTCTGCTGCAGGATCTCGCGGGCAATCCGATTGAGCTTGTTGATCGACTCGATCATATGCACTGGCACGCGAATCGTGCGCGCCTGATCCGCAAGCGAACGCGTGACAGCTTGCCGCACCCACCACGTCGCGTAGGTCGAAAACTTCCAGCCGCGTCGATATTCGAACTTGTCGACGGCTTTCATCAGGCCGATGTTGCCTTCCTGAATCAGATCGAGAAAATGCATGCCGCGGTTCACGTACTTCTTCGCGATGGAGATCACGAGGCGCAGGTTGGCCTCGATCAATTCGCGCTTCGCCTGCCGCATTTTCGACTCAGCCGCCATCATCTGCCGGTTGATCTCCTTCAACTGTTGCAGCGGCAGTCTCGCGTTCGCTTCGATATCGATCAGCTTTTGCTGTTCCGCCTGGATAGCGGGCAGACTGCGTTCGAGCGCGGGTCCATACTTGCGCGACGCGGCGGCGGCGCGTTCAATCCAGCCGGGATCGGCTTCGTGCCCCGGAAACGACTCGATGAACTTCTCGCGCGGCATCAGGCACCGGTCAACGACAATCTGTACAATACGCCGCTCGACCGCGCGCACCCGCGCGACCTGTTGCTGGACATCGGCACACAGCCGATTGATGGCTCGCGCTGTGAAGTGAATTGGCGCCAGTTCGCGCAGCACATATGGGCGATGATCCGTCAACCAGCGCGGTCAACGCCGACTGCCGGAGCTGGGACATACCTAATCTTTGGATATGCGACGGCTCCGTGTTTCCGACTGTCGGTGGCGTGAATCCTTCGCTGACCATTCAGGCGATAGCGTGCCGAACCGCCGGTCGCATCGTCGAACCGGCTGCGCACGGCGAACTTTAAGCCACCCACCTTTGCAGGACGGATATGCAGAGCGCGAGCCGATTTCAGTCGCGGGAGGTTAATGAAATCGACCTCAAGTCAGGTTGACGCTCCAACGTACCCTGCGCGAGTTTGCCGGGCCGAAAGCTCTCCGCATGTCTCCCATAAGCGCGGTACGACTGAACGGGCATCCGCCAGCGGAGCGGACGCCCGTTCAGCGACGAGCGCCATGCCATTACGGCTGTCGCTGTCCACCCTGGTGCTGCGGTGCCTTTTGCTGGTTCTGCTGCTGTTGGCCTTGCTGTTTGCCTGTTTCCTTCGGGTTGGCGGGTTGGGAATTCGATTGCTTCGTATCACTCATGTCGACACTCCTTGCCGGATACGCCGGCTGCTTTTACAAAAAGAGCAAGCCGCGTTCCGCCGCGGATGCAGACTTTGCAACCGCAGAGCCAAGCGGGCCGCATTCATCCTGCGGCTTACGCGGATCTCCCTTTGTCATATTCGGTGCGCACGCCCGCGGGCAGCCACGGCTCCTTGTGACAACACCACAGTTCGTAACTCGGCTCATATAGGCCAACACGGTCGAAAGCGCCCAGCGGGAGATCCAGCTCCTCGCCATCGAGGTATTCCATGAACGCCACCGATCCGCATACCGGGCAAAAATGCCTTCGCGGTTCGGGCGAACTCTGCCAAGCCTGCGTCGGCCCGGAGAACGCTACAGCACCACGCTCGAACATCGCGTAACCGCCGAATACGTTGCCATGTATTCGCCGGCACGTCATGCAATGGCATATCGACACTCGCCTGGGTCGCGCGCTCACGCGGAACCGCACCGCTCCGCACGCACACCCGCCGGTTTCCTCGATTGGTTCGCTGTTCGTCACCACGATGCACCCCTTCGCCCGCAGTCTGGACTGCGCGCCACCGGTTACTTCTCGCTCTTCTTAGGAATCTTTGCACCCGACTTGCGCGCCTGGTTCAACGCAATTGCTACAGCCTGTTTGTGTGGCTTACCGTGTTTTGTTTCGGTCTTGACATTGTGCGACACGGTATCCTTCGACTTCCCTCTCTTAAGCGGCATGATGTTCTCCTGTCGATCAAAATAGTCCTGAGGAAGCAGCCGCCTGGTAGAGCGGCTACACGTGGAGCAATCGCAGCATGCAGCGTGCCACCTTAGCGACGGACGTGCAGCGATGAGGCTCTGTGTTTTCGACTGTCGGCCGTGAATCCTTCACTGACCATTCAGGCGATAGCGTGCCGATCGTCGATTGCATCGTCGAGATGGCTGCGTGCGGCGAACTGCAAGACATCGCCGTGCGGGTGTGCAGGCCCTTAACCCAGGAATGCCCGTTGCTCAATCGTTGAGCCCACGCAGAAGGCGTCACGCGATGCCCGCTGCGGCCACCGGCCGACGCAAAGGAGTGCGAACATGTCCGACACCAAAAACCAGTTCACCATGCAGGACCCCACGAAGCAGTACCCCCAGCCGCCTTTCGAACGCCAGCCGCAGTCGCCCCCGGGTCTCGCGAAACAGATGAACCCGCAGCCCGATCACGGCGAGACCAGCTACAAGGGTTTCGGCAGACTGGCAGGCCGACGCGCGCTGATTACGGGTGCGGACAGCGGGATCGGCCGTGCGGTTGCGATCGCCTTTGCGCGCGAAGGCGCCGACATCGCGCTGAATTACCTGCCGAGCGAAGAAGCGGACGCTCGTGAAGTCATCCAGATGGTCGAGGCGGCCGGCCGCAAAGCTATCGCGCTGCCCGGCGATATCGGCGACGAAGCGTTTTGCACGCAGCTTGTCGATCAGTCGATCGAGCAACTCGGCGGCCTCGATATCCTGGTGAACGTCGCGGGCAAGCAGACTTACGTCGATGACATCGCCGAGCTTTCGACGGAACAGTTCGAAGCGACCTTCCGCACCAACGTCTTCGCCATGTTCTGGCTGTGCAAGGCTGCGTTGCCGCATCTGCCGCCAGGCGCGACCATCATCAACACGACGTCGATCCAGAGCTATCAGCCCAGTCCCGGGTTGCTCGATTATGCGTCGACCAAGGCTGCCATCACGGCCTTCACCCATGCACTGGCGAAACAGGTCGTAGGCAAGGGTGTCCGTGTGAATGCCGTTGCGCCCGGGCCGGTATGGACACCGCTGCAACCGAGCGGTGGTCAACCACAGGAAAAGGTCGAGAAATTCGGTTCCGAGGTTCCGATGAAGCGACCGGGACAACCTGCCGAACTTGCGCCGGTCTATGTGCTGCTGGCGTCGCAGGAGTCGAGCTTCGTGACGGGCGAAGTGTATGGCGTGACTGGCGGCAATCACCTGACGTGATCGGCGCATGTCCTCTGGCAGATTGACCGGCACCTACTGGCTTGCCGCACTTGCCGGTGTGCTTACAACGGGCGCTTCGCTAACCGGCGCGTCCGTCGAGCTGGCCGCGCTGCCTGCAGCGCTATCCGCCCGGTTCGCGGCATTGCTGGTGCCCGCCGTGCCGCTCGGGCCGGCGGAATTGCTCAACACACCGCTGCTTGCCGAGTCCATCGCACCCGGGTTCCCGTTATCCGTCCGCTTGCATCCGGAGGCCACCGCGACCAGCGCGGCGATCAAGACATAAATGAACTGATTCGTCATCGCCCGCTTCATGACCTGGTACCTCCAAAGGTATGTTGTGCAACATCAGGTTGCGTGCGGAATTCTACTGAATAGCGAGCATCGGTCATGCCCGATTGCGGATCTGGCAAAACGGTCGCTCTTTCGTAAGGAATGCGCATTGCTCCGCCTCCCGGTGATCACTAGTGACTAATCGACGGCGCACGGGCCCAAGTGCAGGGATGGCGCCGTGACGACCTTTCAACACGACGGCCTTCCGGAGGTACGGATGAATGAAGCGAACATGGACCAACGTCTCGAAGAATTAGAACTGGCGCTTGCCGCTATCTTCGAATCGCCCAAAGCACCAGCGGTCAGCAGTTATGACGAAGGCACTCGCCTATTCCTGCAGTTATCGTGGGTTGTCGAATCTCATCGCGATACGACGCTCGACGCGCGGTGTGTCATCACCCTTTCCCTGGAGCGCGAACAATTCGATCGTTATGCGTCGCTCGATACCGCGCAACGCAAGGCGTTTCAGGCGCGTTTGGCCGAATGGGTGCGCCAGGAGTTTGCCAGGCGCCAGAATCCGCCGGTATTGCAAGGAGACTGCGCAGTGGAACTGGCTATGCCGGACGAAATCCTGTGACTACCGGGCGTGGTCCTCGCATTGGAAAGCAACCTTGCCGCCAGCAGCGCATGCTACGTGTTGGAAAACGCGCCCAAAAGTACACGAGCTGGAATTCGACCCGGTAACTCTTGCCTGCTCGACCGTGGCGGTTGGCCCGGCGCGACTTCTGCTTTCCAGTCTGCACCGTCCGGTGTACGCTGGATGATTCCTGCCGCAGTCCCACAGCAAACCAACCGGGGCTGTCTACAGCCCCATCGCCCCTACTGATGACCACGCCAACATCCTCCGATCCCGGCCCTGGACAATCCGGCGCGACGGCTGCTTCGTCTAGCTCCCCAACGTTTCCCGTGGTTGGCATTGGCGCCTCGGCCGGCGGGATCCAGGCGCTTCTTCGCCTATTCGACCAAATGCCCGCAGACAGTGGCATGGCATTCGTCGTCGTGTTGCATCTTTCCCCGAAGTACGAAAGTCGCGCCGACCAGGTGCTGCAGCGCGTAACCTCAATGCCCGTCATGCAGGTTCGCGAGCCGACACACATCGAGAAGAACCGCATCTATCTGATCTCGCCGTCCAATGACTTATCCATGTTTGATGGCTACCTTCGCGTCATACCGGCGGAGCGTCCGTCAGGCAGGCCGGTGGCGATCGACCGGTTTTTCCGTAGTCTCGCGGACGCGCACGGCACGCGTGCCATAAGCGTGATCCTTTCCGGCACAGGCAGTGACGGGACGGCTGGAATTGGCCGCATCAAGGAGTGTGGTGGCGTCACGCTGGCTCAGAGCCCGGACGACGCCGAGTACGGCGAGATGCCGCAAAACGCAATCGCGACGGGGCTGATCGACATGTCGCTGCCGGTCGTCGATCTTCCGCAAAAACTGCTCGAACTGTGGAGCAACGCACGGGTGATCCAGTTACCGGCGGTTGAAGGTGAGCCGCCGATAGCCGCGGCCCCGCCAGGTGAAAGCGCTGTCGCAACGGCCGAAAGCGCGTTGCACGCAATCCTCAAGGCATTGCGGGTTCATACCGGGCATGACTTCCGTCACTACAAGCGCGCAACGGTGTTGCGGCGCATCGAACGACGCCTGCAGGTCAATGCCCTTCCGGATCTGCCTTCGTACCTCCATTTTCTGGAACGGCATCCCGACGAAAACAAGGCGTTGCTGCGGGACATGCTGATTGGCGTGACGAATTTCTTCCGCGATCGCGAAGCATTCGAAGCGCTGGAACGGGAGGTCATACCCAGGATCTTTGAAGCCAGAGACGATGAAGAACAGGTTCGCGCCTGGGTCGCAGGCTGTGCGACGGGGGAAGAAGCCTATTCGCTCGCCATGCTGCTGTGCGAACGGCTGACCGAAGAGAATCACCAGACCGGCATTCAGGTGTTCGCCACCGACATTGATGAGCGCGCCATCGAGTCGGCGAGATCCGGCAGGTACCTCGAGTCCATCCTGACCGATGTGCCGCCTTCGCGGTTGCGGCACTTTTTCACGCACGCGCGGGGTGTTTATGTTGTCAGCAAGGCGCTCAGGGAAAAGGTCCTCTTTGCCGCACACAACATCCTGCGTGACCCGCCCTTCTCGCAGCTCGACCTCGTGACGTGCCGCAATCTGCTCATCTATCTTGACCGCGAAGTGCAGCGGCAGGTCCTGCAGACTTTTCATTTCGCCCTGCGGCCTGGCGGATACCTTTTCCTTGGGAGCTCCGAGTCCGCCGAAATAGCCCAGGACCTTTTTGCCCCCGTCGACAAGAAAAACCGGATTTACCGCGCAAAACCCGCCACGAACCGAACGCGAGTGACGCCCCCGCTGGCCACGGTCGGGAAAACATCGCAACCGTTCCAGATTGACGTCGCCCGGCCGTTACCGCGGCCGGCAAGCTTTTCATTTGCGCCGTTGCATCAGCGGGTGATCGAGCACTTCTCGCCACCGAGCATCCTCGTCGACCGGGACGCTGAAATCCTGCACATGTCCGAGCACGTCGGACGTTTCCTGCGTTACGTCGGCGGCGAGCCATCGCACAATCTGCTCACTGTCGTGAATCCTGATGTGCGCCTCGAACTGAGAACGGCACTCTATCAGGCGCTACAGCATGGCAAAAGTGTCGAGGTCAAACGGGTCCGGTTCTCGCGGGGCGACACCTTGTCCTATGTCAGTCTCTCTGTGCATCCGTTTCACGACGACGCAGCCGGCGGCGACCTCCTCGCCATTTTCTTCGACGAGTCTGACGAAGCGGAAGCGAGCGATTCGGCTGATCCGGCGCGGCCCCTCGGTCAGGACCGGGTCGTTTCCCACCTGGAAACCGAGCTGATCCGAACGAAAGAACTTCTGCAGTCCAACATCGAACAGTCGAACCTGTCGACCCAGGAACTGAAAGCGTCGAACGAGGAATTACAGGCAATCAACGAGGAGATGCGCTCGGCAACGGAAGAACTCGAAACCAGCAAGGAGGAGCTCCAGTCGGTCAACGAGGAACTGGTGACCGTGAACGCCGAGCTACAGACGAAAGTCGAAGACGAAGCGAGGGCAAACGACGACCTTCAGAATCTCATCGTTTCGAGCGGCATCGCGACGATCTTCGTGGATCGGGCGATGCGGATCAAGCGCTTCACCGCGCCTGCAGTAAATATCTTCAACCTGATCGAGACCGACGTTGGCCGGCCCTTGCTGGACCTCCGGCATCGCCTGAATTATCCGGAACTGGCTCAGGACGCGGCTGCCGCGTTCGACACGCTCAAGTTGACCGAACGGGAAGTCAGCACGAACGACGGCGAGTGGTTCATTGCGCGACTGCTGCCGTACCGGACACTCGACGATCGCATCGAGGGTGCGGTGCTGACCCTGATCGATATCACAGCGCGACGCCGCGCCGAAGATGTGGCGCGAGCGGGCGAAGAGCGATTGAAGTTTGCCGCACTCACGACAAACGACTACGCGATCATCGTGCAGGATCTGGACGGCGTGATAATGAGCTGGAACAGGGGCGCGCAGAGCGTGTTCGGCTATGAGGAAGCGGAAGCTGTCGGAAAGCCGATCGATCTGATCTTTTCAGCGGAGGACCGGGAACAGGGTGTCCCGCTGGCCGAAAGAAAAAAGGCCAGAAGTGCAGGCCGCGCGGACGATGAACGGTGGCATGTGCGCAAGGATGGCAGGCGGATCTATTGCAGTGGCGTGGTGACCGCGATCGACGCGGAAGGCTTCAGAGGCTACGCGAAAATTGCGCGGGATCTCACGGACCGGAAAAGCGCAGAAAGCCGCCAGGCTGATCGGCTCGAGCTCGAGCGACGGGTCCGCGCACGCGCCGTCTCGGCGAACCGGCAAAAGGACGAATTCTTTGCGGTGCTATCACATGAACTGAAGAACCCGCTTAACCTGATACACGTCAAGGCGGAAATGCTGACGCGGGCGCCAGAACTCCGGGACATCCCGCTGGTTCGGGATGCGACGGGCGTAATCCTCCGGGCGGTGGTCGGTCAGGCAAAAATCATCGACGATCTGCTCGATCTGTCGCGCGCGCGAACCGGCAAACTTGCGCTGCATCTGGCAGCCGTAGACATTTCGGCAATCGTGCGCACCGTGGTCGACGCGAGCGCATCTGACGCAGCCGCGAGCGGTATTACTCTGTCCGTTTCAGGTATGGACGGCCCTGTTCTGATACAGGCAGACCCGGTCCGTCTGGAACAGGTGTTCTGGAACATCATCCGCAACGCGTTGAAGTTCACCCCGTCGGGCGGCCGGGTAGAGGTGAGGCTTTTCCCTGAAAATGGATCTGTGTGCGTGCAGGTCGTGGATACCGGGGAAGGAATCGCGCCTGATTATCTTCCCCGCATCTTTGACATGTTCAGCCAGCATCAGACCGGTCCCGCCCGGGAGCACGGCGGCCTGGGTATCGGCCTTTCGCTGGTGAAGCAGCTGGTGGAAATGCACGGCGGCCAGATCCACGCGAAATCCGACGGCATCGGGCGGGGTGCGACGTTCTCCGTGAGACTGCCCGAAATCGCGACCCCGTTGCCTGGGGAACATGCGAACGTCGAGGTCGATGGGAGCGTTCTGAAGGATTTACGCGTGTTACTGGTTGACGATTCTGCCGACGCATTGGACGCCTTCCGTACGCTGCTGGAAATGGAAGGCGCGAAAGTCCGTGCAGAACTCAGCGGCAAGGCGGCCCTGGCCGCGGCAGCCGAAGCCAGATTCGATCTGATTCTGTCGGATATCGGTATGCCAGGAATGAGCGGCTATGAACTCATTGCTGAACTGCGGAAGTTACCCCAGACGGCAACCACGCCGGCAATCGCCTTGACCGGTTTCGGACGCGTAAAAGACGTGGCGGAAGCACTGCAAGCCGGCTTCGACGCACATGTCGGCAAACCGGTATCGCTGGTTTCGTTGCTTGCTGCAATCGGGCAATGCGGTCCTGGTCGCAGCGTTACCTAGAGGCACCTACGTCGTCTACACAAGAACCTCACGGGCACGACAAAGTGAATGGTTGTCGCTGAACTGGCGCGCTCGTAGATTTCTGGAAAATCATGGTGGCGCCATTGGTCGCATGTCAGCGACCAGCCCGCCGACATCATCGCACCAGCGGTCATTCGTCGGCTACCCTCGCCCATCCGGATCTGGTGCAAAATAGCCGGTCTGAACGATGTTATATCTATATATAGGATATCTTATTGAATCGAGAGTACTGCATTCCAGGTAGTGGATACAGCCGTATCTTTGAGTCGCAAGCTGGCAAGCCCAAATTGTCCCTTGCGAATGCGATGCATCAACTCGATGCCGGCAATCGTGGTCGCGGCGCTCCTGAACCGTTTGAAGCCGAGCATCACGTTCGTTCTGGACTTGATGTTGCGATGGTCCTGCTCGATCAGATTGTTCAGGTACTTCGAGGACCGAACCTTCGTGTCTGCCGGCAGCAGACCATCGGCTTTCATCTCACGTACCGCCCGGTGTGAGGCGGCATACCCATCGAGCGTGATCGTCTCCGGTGGCTGGCCCTGATGCCGGATGGCCTTGCTAAAAAAGGCTTTTGCCGCAGCCACGTCGCGCTTTGCACTGAGCGTGAAGTCCACCGTCTGGCCGGCCCGATCCACCGCCCGGTACAGATAAACCCATTTGCCGCGAATCCTCAGATAGGTCTCGTCAACGCGCCATGACCGCCCTGCCGGTATGGCAAAGCGATTCCAGCGCTTCACGAACTCCGGTGTAAATCGCTTCACCCAACGCATGATCGTCGTGTGCGCCAGCGACAAACCCCTTTCGGCCATCTTCTCGACGAGATCGCGCAGGCTGAGCTTGTAGCGCAGATACCAGCGCACACAAAGAATGATCACGTCACGGTCAAAGTGACGGCCGGCGAATAGCCCGTCCAGACGCTCAAGCTTGCTCATCGCGGCTCCTCGAATCGATCAGATCGACACTCTAACCGATTCGTTGATCGCGCTATTTGCACCACAGCCTCCAATTGCAACCTGCCGGTTTCCGTCCTCTATCAGTATCCCTCGCGCGAAGCCAGTCGAACGTCAGGTCGCCACTGCGGGCAATTTGAGCAAGTCCAGGAAAGCACGGGCGACAGGTATGAGCGGTTGTCCCGCGCTGCTGCCCTTATACACGGCCGCGAGTTCCCAGCACGGCTCCTCGGCTTCGCACAGAGTCGCCGTCGCGACCGGCGCGCCGCGCGTGTTTCGCCCCCTTGCGGCGGCCACGGATTCGGGCACCATGGCGATCGCAAGCCCATGGGCGGCCAGTTCAATTAACATCGGCATATCGTTGATCTCGAAGCTGGTCCGGCGTTGCAGCCCTGCGGCCGCAAAGCATCGGTCGACGAGACGTCGCACGCTCCACTCCGGGCGCAGGTCGGCGAATGTTTCGTCGATGAAATCGGCCAGCTTTAACCCGCTGGCGCCCGCGAATCGATGATGCGTTGCGCAGACGACGACCATTCCTTCGCATGCGAACATGTGCGATCCGATATCGTCCAGCGACGTATCCGGCGGCTGTGTGAACGCGAGGTCGAGGCGCCCTTCCTGCACCCCGTCAATCAACGCGCGCGAGCCGTCCAGTGTCAGTTCGATATCGATCCCGCCGAACGCTGCCCTAAACTGTCCTAGAGAAGCGGGCAGGTCGACGAAAGGCGCAAGACCGTGAATTGCGCCGATGCTCAGCCGGCCGCGTGCGAGTCCGTGAACCTGCGTCACCGCGTGCCGCGCGTCGCGTGCGGCAGCCAGTACCCGCTGCGCTTCTGCGAACAGCACTTCGCCGGCAGGCGTCAAGGCGACTCGCCTCGTGCTGCGATTGAACAACGGTCCGCCCAGGTCTTCTTCCAGCGAGCGGATCGACGCGGACAATCCGGACTGCACAAGGTTGAGGCGCCGCGCCGCGCGCGTGAAATGTCGCTCTTCTGCGACCGCCACGAAATGTTCCAGTTGCTTCAAGTCCACGTTGGCACTCTTTCCTTGCAGAGACGATTAATCACGAAAACCGCACAATTGAATCACATCTTTCTATTGGAATGGTAATTTAATCTCCGTTATGGTCGGAGGTCTGGAAACGCCAAGGAACACTGGCCACGAAATGCGGGCGCAATGGTACTTAACGACCGCACGCCGGCTGTGAATCCTCGCAACGTGCATGGAGATTGCCTCATCATGGACTACCGTCAACTTGGCCGTTCGGGCCTCAAGGTGTCGACCGTCACGCTGGGCACGATGACGATGGGCGGCAAAGGCAAATTCGCCAGCGTCGGCGAGGTCGGCCTCGACGATGCGCGCCGGCAGATCGACATGTGCATCGACGCGGGCGTCAACCTGATCGATACTGCGGACGTCTATTCGAACGGTGCGTCGGAGGAAATCGTCGGCCAGGCGCTCGGCGGCAAGCGCAAAGGCGGCGTGCTGATTGCGACGAAAGCCCGCTTTCCCATGGGTGACGGCCCGAACGACCGGGGTCTGTCGCGGCATCATTTGATAGAAGCCTGCGAGGCGAGCCTGCGCCGTCTCAAGACCGATGCAATCGACCTCTACCAGGTGCACGAATGGGACGGACTCACGCCGCTCGAAGAAACGCTTGAAGCGCTCGACCTGCTTGTCCGGCATGGCAAGGTCCGGTATGTTGGCTGCTCAAACTACTCGGGCTGGCACCTGATGAAGGCGTTGCATGTGAGCGAACGCGATCGCCTGCCGCGCTTCGTGAGCCAGCAGATCCATTACACGCTCGAAGCACGCGAAGCGGAATACGAACTCGCGCCGATCGCACTCGATCAAGGCCTGGGCATTCTCGTCTGGAGCCCGCTCGCAGGCGGCCTGCTGTCGGGTAAGCACCGCCGCGACGCGACGCCCGAGGGCACGCGTCAGCTCGCCGGATGGACGGAGCCGCCGATCCGCGACGCCGAACGACTGTGGTCGATCGTCGATACGCTTGTTGAAATCGCCGGCGAGCAGAATGTCTCGGCTGCGCAGGTGGCGCTCGCATGGACGCTCGGGCGCCCCGCCGTCACGTCGGTCATCATCGGCGGACGCAACGAGAAGCAGTTGCTCGACAACCTCGGCGCGGCGAACCTCAGGCTGAGCGCCGAACAGCGCGAGCGGCTCGACAAGGTGAGCGCGCCGCCCCTGCTCTATCCGTACTGGCATCAGGTGCAGACAGCGCACGATCGTCTTTCAGTTGCGGACCTGTCGTTGCTGGAGCCCCATCTCAAGGCGTAGGTGTGATGCGGCCGACATCGAATCCCGGCCGCCCGGAAAGTGACAGACAGCTGTTTCGTTATCCTAAAATGAAGAGGCAACTTTGATGAACGTTTTTACACCAGAACAACTCGTTTCTGCGCAACAGGGCAACATCACCGCCCTGTTCGCGCTGGCGAATCAAGCGTTCCACGGCTTTCAAAAGCTGATCGAACTGAATCTGCAGGTAGCCAAGTCTACGCTTGCAGAAGGCGAAGCAAGCTGGCAGGAAGCGCTGTCCGGCAAGGCCCCGGAGGCGTTCCTCACCAGTCAGGCCAACGCCACGCAGTTCGTTGCGGAGAAGGTGCTGTCGTATAACCGTCATCTGTATGAAATCGCGTCGGGCACACAGGCAGAATTTTTGAAAGTCGCGCGAGCGCAGTACGAACAGCACAACCGGAGCGCGCAATCGCTCGTCGACGGTCTCGCGAAGAACGCGCCCGCCGGCTCCGAAGCGGCCATCACAGCGCTGAGATCGGCGTATTCGACTGTCAGCCTCACCTACGAAACGGTGCGCAAGGCCGCCACGCAAGCCATTGAAGTGGCGCAAAGCAACTTTGCCGCTGCCACTGCCACTCCTTCGCAGGTTAGCCTGCAGGCCGCCGCGCGGGTTTCACGCGTTGCGAAGCAGTAACGGTTGAACCGCTGCGCGTTGCCTGGCACGGCTCTGCGCAGCACAGCCTTCCTTTGCGCCTTGGCCGGATGGTCCGGAAACTGGTCCAGAAAGCCGGGCGTCGCGCGCTTCGCGGAGCCAGCAGGCAGCGCTGGAACTTCACCGTTAACTCCCAGCGCAGAAATGGGCTGGGACACGTCGAAGGTCAACGTGAACGGCGGCGCGATTGCGATCGGCCATCCGATCGGTGCGTCTGGTTGCCGGATTCTCGTCACGCTGTTGTATTAAATTCAGAAGCGCGATGCCAAGAAGAGGCCGGCGTTGTTGTGTATCGGCGGCGGCATGGCTGTGGCGCTCGCCGTCGAATGTGTCTAATGATTCAATTCATATGAAGCGGCGCGTTTGCAACGCATATTGTGGCCCGCAGACGAACCGCGCTTCATTCGCGCGATATCAGGAGTCAACCAAAACCCGCACGATTTGAGCAATGCCGAGTCCGTTACCTTCGGTCGCGCCGAAGGCAGCGGCGCATTGTGGCAGGGCCAGTGGTAGCCGGTGTAGTACTGCCACTGGAGATTCACGACTCTCTGAAATATTAATATCAAGGATGAGTAAGATGACGAAACGAATCGCGGTGGTGACAGGTGGTATGGGCGGCCTTGGAGAGGCGATCAGCATGAAACTGCATGATGCGGGTTATGCCGTGGTAGTCACATATTCGCCGAACAACACCGGTGCAGATGACTGGCTGGCCAGAATGGAATCTCAGGGGTACCAGTTCCGAGCCTACCCCGTAGATGTGGCCGACTATGACTCGTGCCAGCACTGTGCGGCGAAGATTGGGGCTGAGGTTGGCCCGGTCGACATTCTCGTGAACAACGCGGGTGTCACGCGGGACATGACGCTTAAAAAGCTGGACAAGGTCGACTGGGATGCGGTCATCCGAACCAATCTGGATTCGGTATTCAACATGACAAAGCCGCTGTGCGAAGACATGATTGCGCGCAGCTGGGGCCGGATCATCAATATTTCGTCCGTCAACGGTTCGAAGGGCTCCATCGGGCAGACCAACTACGCAGCGGCCAAGGCTGGCATGCACGGCTTCACCAAGTCGCTGGCGCTGGAAGTGGCGCGCAAGGGCGTAACGGTCAACACCATTTCGCCGGGTTATCTCGCGACGAAAATGGTGACGGCAATTCCGCAGGAAATCCCTGGACACGAAGATCCTGCCGCAGATTCCGGCCGGTCGTCTTGGCAAGCCGGAGGAGGTAGCATCGCTGGTCGTCTACCTGTGCTCCGACGACGCCGGTTTTGTGACGGGGTCCAATATCGCGATCAACGGCGGCCAGCATATGCAGTGAGGCGGCGACGAGTCACCGGTCACGTCGCATTTGACCGCAAGTCCGCACTAGGCTCACTGCGTCCAGCGCAGAGACATTCTCACGTGCGAACATGCCGCCCCGTCCGGTCGAGGTGCCCGGATGGCGGGATGGCATAGCCGCAGTGTGCTGGCCCCACGGCCTTGGAGTCGTTGGGGGCAAGATGCGATACCACTGTTCTTCCAGGAGGACCCCGGCATGGGCGAAACATGGGTGGGGCTGGTGATCGGATGCTCGACGCTCGCTATCGCGCTGCCACTGGTGATGGGTCACTATCGCTGGGAACGACATCGGGCACGACTGCTTCAACACCTGGATCATCATGACTGGTGGTATCGCACGCGTGGGCAATGGTGACTGCGCGACTCAAGTATTCAGAAAGCAGATCACATCGGGGAGCAAATGTGGAGTGGTGCGTGTCACAAGAAAGATCTGGTGCATCTCGAAGCGATGGTGATCCGGCTTGAGCAGCTAACAGCGCTGGGCGATTCGATTGCCGGCACCTCCCTTGTCGGTCAACCGGAGTACTGGCGCAGACGCATCGGCATGTTGCTGGAGAGCGCCGGGCTCTCCACAGCCGACAGGGAACTGGCGCGGGCATTGCTGCGGAGACTGGCCAGGATCCCGGAAAGGCGGGGCAGCCGATGACGTCAAATGAGCGGGCACATACGTGGGAGGCACGTGACGCAAGGAACGACCTTAGTCCTCGCGCTACAAAAGAATGTGAAATCACAATGGTGGGCTGCCAGACTGGCTGGAATGAACTGCGGATAGTCGAACACACTGAAAACCGACATGGCTATACACGACCACTTAACGACAACACAAATCCCGGAGACATCGCCGGACAGCCGCCGTGAGCTCACAGTTCGCGCGAACATCCATGGCATGAGAGTCGCTGCAGTCTGGCAAGTGCTGATGTCTATCGCCCGGGACATCGAAAACATCAGGTTTGCGACCGATCAAAGTCAGGGATACGAGGCAATCACAATATCGTTTGCTCCCACGTCTTTCGAGTCACTGGAAGCGATAGCCGATCGCATCAAGAATATGCCGTGGGTGGTGGACACCGTGCTATGTTGAAGATAGATGGCGGCTGTTGATCAGGCTTGTCACGTGTGGCGTGACATGTTCGGAATGGAGGTATCGATGAAAATGAACCGAATCCCCGAGACCAGCTACACGAAGGAATTTCGTGAAGAACGCGGACGGTCATATGACACTGCTGGCCAGTTCCTCCGTAGTACTCTCGAACGGCCGCTTTGGGCAAGAACTTCCGCCGCTCGAATCAACACCGCGAGCGTCGCTTCGTGGCCGAACCCGGTCGGATGCTGCGCCGATGGCGTGGTCTGCGGTCGCGCGGTTCGCGTTCAACAGGCAACCGGTAGAATCATGCCCTGAGTAGCTCTGCCAACCTTTCGTTCGACAACATCTGCGTCTATCCCGCGCCCGCCCGTGACACCGATGCTGCCCCACAGCACGAGGCTGTGGACAGCCGCCTTACGGCGGTTGCCTCGTTGGCCACCGTCTCCCCGCGAGTTTCGCCTTCGGCCTGACCACCGTTTCGGCCATGCGTGACGAGCGTCATGCGCATAAAGTTTTATAAAAGTTATTGCGCGAGAAACCTTTCAACGAGGCGCGCCCAGTACGCCGCGCCAACCGGAAGGTTGGCATCGTTGAAATCGTAGTGCGGGTTGTGGACCATGCAGCCGTCCTCGCCCGCGCCGTTGCCGATGCATAGGAACGAGCCCGGGCGCTCGTGGAGCATGAACGCGAAGTCTTCGCTGCCCATCAGGATGTCCGCGTTCGCAAAGACGTGTTCTTCCCCGACGAGTTCGCGCGCCACCTGCGCGGCGAATTCCGTCTCCGCGTCGGTGTTCACGACGACCGGATGGCCCTCCACATAGGCCACGACTGCCGTCCCACCAAAGCTCGTGGCCTGCGCCTGCACCAACTCGGCGATGCGGCGCTTGAGCAGCGCGCGCACGTCTTCGCTGAACGAGCGCACGCTCAGTTCCAGCTTCGCCGAATTCGAGATGACGTTGTTTGCGATGCCTGCATGTAGCGAGCCGACCGTGACGACCGCCGGCTTCGACGGATCGACGTTACGCGCGACGATCGTTTGCAGCGCCATCACGACGCTCGACGCCACCACGACCGGATCGACTGTCAGATGTGGCCGCGCCGCATGGCCGCCGACGCCTTCGATCGTGATAGTCACCGTGTCGCCCGCGGCCGTGAACGCGCCCTTGCGGAACAGGAACATACCCGGCGGTATGCCTGGATGGTTGTGCGCGCCGAACACGGCGTCGCAGGGAAAGCGCGTGAAGAGGCCGTCGGCGATCATCTTCTGCGCGCCACTGGGGACGCTGCGCTCCTCCGCCGGCTGGAAGTACAGGTGCACCGTGCCGCGGAAACGCTGCGTGCGCGCGAGATGGCGCGCGGCACCGAGGAGCATCGTCGTGTGGCCGTCGTGGCCGCATGCGTGCATCTTGCCGTAGGTCGCGCTGGCGTAGGGCTTGCCGGTCTGCTCGACGATCGGCAGCGCGTCCATGTCCGCGCGCAGGCCGATGCTGCGCCTACCCTCGCCCACCTTCAGCGTGCCGACGACGCCCGTCTCGCCGACTCCGCGCATCACCTGCCAGCCCCATTCGGCAAGCTTCTCCGCGACAAGAGCGCCGTATGCAGTTCCTCGAAGGCGAGTTCGGGATGCTGGTGTATGTGATGGCGAATCTCGCGCAGGGAGGCGGCGTCGTCGGCGAGATCGAGGATTTCGGTGTAGCGCGAAGTGAGAGTCATCGGGGAAGCCCTCGTGTGTCGGGTCGGCGCGGCGGCTTTTGGGTCGTGTCACCATTTAGGGGCTGCAAGAGCAACGTGCGCACGGCGAACACAGTTGTACCGACGGTCCTCCCGCGACATCCGATGCGTAACGTACCAAACCGCCGTCAGGCATCCGCGCTACCGGGAGTCCGGGCCTTTCCGGTGCAAGCCAAATGCGTGCACCCCGCTTCCAGTACCATCGTTCGTATTTCCCGAGCCGACGAACACCATGTCGCCGACCGGAGTGGCTCCGGAATTAACCGATCCAGGCATCTTAAAGCTCGCCAGCAATGCGCCAGACCGCGCATCATAGGCGTTCAGGGACGGCGGCAACAAGAGCCCAAGTGTGCCAGCAAAGACGACATCGTGAGCAAGTGTGGTCGGCGCAAAGCTGAAATTCATGGTCTGCTGCCACAGGACGCCACCGCCACCGACGTCGATGGCATGCATACTGGGCTCCTGGATGAACGTATCGCGGGAGTTTGATGGATTGCACAGTCCACTCTGCGTAACCGGATTACCATCACCGATTCCTGTCGCACTGAAGAGCCGCGAACCGTTAAAGGCAGCAGCACCGAAAAAGCCGCCTGCCATGCCACCGAAGACGACGTTCCTCGACCATACAAGTCGTCCTGCCGGATTGGAGCTAAGGCGGTTAAGAAGATAGTAGGTACCATCCTTTGCGCCTACGCCAACGTACCGGCCCTGGTCCGCGTCAATTAGATTGGCCGACGCGCCAAAGTCAAAATCGCAGTGGTTCGGGTCACTTGCGCGCGGGCGAAAGGCCCATCTGAGTCGCCCCGTCCGGGTGTCCAAGGCGATGACGGCTTCGTGATAGGGTGTGGTTGCATCTTGTTTGCAGTCGCCGGTGTCGAAAAAGACCAGGTGGTGATCGACGTCGATCGCCGCAGAGGACCATACGCTGCCGCAGCCCCGATTCCGACCGCCAACAACGCGCCCATGCACAATTAGCGGCTGCCCGTTCCCGTTTAAAATCGGGTCTACCTCGAAACGCCAACGAATCCGCCCAGTCTCACTATCGACCGCTGCGAATCCACCCCGGTAACCAGCCACGCCATCGGCGGTCCATCCGACGAAGATTGAGTCCTCGAAAACGGCAGGCGATGAGAAGATCCGCGTCGGATCTTTTTGATCGGCGGCGCAGTTCGGCTGATCCGGATTGCCGCACATCACGCGCTTCCAGCGCAGCGACCCGTCCTTGGCGTTCAGGCTGTAGAGGGTCTTGCCGGCGGCGAAATAGACCTTTCCTGCAATGACCGCCGCGGACGAGGTGATCAGGCCGCCGTCGCCGAAGAAGCGCGGCGGCGGCGTCTGGCCGGGGGCAAGGCATTGCGACGGGACGGGAACTACCGAGTTCTGGCAATCCACGCCGAACTTCCATCGGAGCCCTCCCGAGCGGGCATCGAGCGCATAGAAGTACCCGTCCCACGAACCGATATAGACGACATCGTCCACGACGGTCGGCGATGCGCTGACCGCGTCGCCGGTAACGAAGGTCCACGTCGGTTGAAGACTCGCAACATTGCGTGGATTTATTCGGGAAGCCGGATTACTGAAGGTATGTTCCAAATTCCGTCCATACATCGGCCAGTCGTCGTCGTCGTGCCTTTCAGCGTTTGCACCGGCAGGTAGCATCAGCGAAAGAAGAAATATGACTATGCAGACTCGCATGATTGATTCCCCATGCCGCAAGGTCAAACAGCAATCGAACGTCAGATAGATTCTGCCGCCCATTTATCACTTGGCCCGGCGCGGCTTTATGCCTATGCAGTCACGCGGGCACTTCTTCACTTGTTAAAATAGGAGAGAAACAACTGAAAGCAAGATCTCTTTAACGTCATGACCGGGTGGCACGGCACCGCACGTGGTGGCTTGTCCGAATTGAGCTAAATGTGTGACCGACGCCTCCGCCTTTGATCGGCCGCCGCACTTGCCGTACATTGTGCGGGGCAACCGAAATCGTTAGATTGCGTTCCCTGAAGAATCAATGACTTGTTTACAAATTTGGTCAACTCGTTTGCAAGAGCGGTACCGAAATAGTTGGATTGGTCGGATTTGCGACGTGAATATGTTGGATTCGCCGGAAAGTCGCGAGGCGCTAGTAGGCCCCTGCCTGCGGATCGAAGTTAATTCGGTCGAAGCCGAATTGGGATGGATTTTGGACTGGCTCGATCCACAAGTCACGAACGGATCCGGCTAGCCTTTACGGTACGAAAAAAGGCTCTGTCGGGACGGATTGAGCAGCCCCATGAGAAGTGCTCGCCAGAACTACAGCTTTCATCCGACCGTATTGCACGACTGGAAGCGGAAAACCTGCGCCTAGCGGCCGAGAACTACAACCTGCTTGAGCAGTTCGCACGCTGGGCCTACAACGCGCACACCCGCAACTTGAGCATCGAATTCTTAAACAGCGCCCTCCCCGGCGTGGATCGCGAGCAGAGCGGGCGTCCGCGTTCTTCCGAGAGCCATGCGCCCAACGAAGCGGCTAAGGTCAGCCGCATCGCCGTTCCTCGCCGCGCGCGGAAGTTCTCATGATGCAAACGGCGACCGCCGATACCGCCGACCGGTGACTTTCCGTAGCGACCCACTCAGTCAGGCAACTTCCTCGCAACCGGTCAGTTAGCCAGTTAAGTTTTTGCAAACTGGAATGCCCGTAAGCGGCCGTTGGCACCGTTGGCAACCTCACCCAATCGGCCAATTGCGGACGGTCGACTCAGCGCACAGTGAGACATTCGAACGGCTCAATGACCTTGATACCAGCCATCCATACAGCAGAAGGCTCGGGATGCCAGCGGATCGTCGCGGCCGTCGTCGTCTGATGCCGTGTTCGGCTCACAATCGGATATCGCCTGGTTCGACCCGCTTGAGGAGTCCATAAGCCAGCCGGCAAAACACGAGGAAGTGTGCGCCGGTGTTACACCAGCGCTGTTGGCTGCCATTACGCGCCTACTTAACGGGTTGTAGACGTGCCGCCCGACGAAGTCTTGACCTTGCCCGGCCGTGTGCCCAACGAGAATATTCGACCTCGCTTCGACAGTTACTGGACTTTGCTTGCCACTGCGATGATCACGGCCGCAACCGTCTTCGGGTGGCTAACGGCCAATGAGCAACGCGACACAGAGGGCCACTCCGAACCCGTAGGTTCCCAACGCCCCGATAGCCCTGGCCGGATTGGGCTTCGACATGGTGGGCCAGGCCAGTAGTGAAACCACCAGAAGCAAACGGCAGGCAGTTGCACCTGCCATGCACCAGAGCTGCCAGTGAGGCGGATTCCGGGAGCCGAGGTGCAGAAAAAGCACCGCGAAGAACGGCGCATACTCGGCGGTGTTGCCATGAGCGCGAACCAGTTTGGTTAGCAGCTGGTCAGGCTCAGGCGCGTAGCCGCTCAGCAGGCCGACGCGAGATCGCACGACCGAGATCGTGAGTCCAAGTACGAACAGGAGCAGACCGAGGACACCGGTGCAGGCCAGTGCGATGCTGTTCATTCCATACTCCTTTCTTGACAGGGGAAATTAGCGATTCGGCGACGCCTTGCGGGCAATGGTGAGTGACGGCCCAGACACTCTTCCTTACTCTTGGGGAGAAGGGCGACACCCAAAATCTCTTCCAACCGACACGGCGCGATACGCGTACCGATCGCCGTTCGCATGGCGCCGTCCGCACCTTTGAGTTCAGCGCAGCGACCGGAAGCTCACGCGAACCTCGTCCGAGAACGCTTGCGGCTGCTCCCAGGCCGCAAAGTGTCCACCTTTGGGGAGGCGGTTGTAGTGAATCAGTTTCGGGTATGCCTTCTCCGCCCAGCTCCGCGGCGCGGCGTAGATCTCATCCGGAAAGACGCTGACCGCCACCGGGATGGCGACGTGCTTCGGTGCAAAGAAGTTGAGCTTGTTTTCCCAATACAGTCGGGCCGAAGAAATTGCCGTGTTCGTGAGCCAATAGAGCGTGACGTTGTCGAGAACGTCATCTCGCGTAAGAGCCTCGGACTGACCATCGAACACGCGGGCGATCAGCGCCTGGCTGCTGGCGTCGTGGTCGAGCATCCACGCGGCGAGGCCGACAGGTGAATCTTCAATCCCGTACAGCGTCTGCGGGCGGTTCGCCATCTCCAGTGCGTAGCCAAGGCCGTGCTTGTAGAAGTAGTCGAGCTGAACGAACGCGCGTTTCTCGTCGGCTGAGAGGCCCGCTGGCGCCGGCGCGCCTGCCTTGAGTGCCTCTGCAACGTCGTCCGGTACGGTGGCCGGCATGTTGGTATGAATGCCGAGCAGTTCCGGTGGCGCCAGCAGGGCCATCTGCTCCGTGACCGCATTCCCCCAATCGCCGCCTTGCGCGACATATCGCGTATAGCCGAGACGCTTCATCAGCACGATCCACGCGCGTGCGATGCGAGCCGGATCCCAGCCGGTCGTGCTCGGCTTGCCGGAAAACCCGTATCCTGGAAGCGACGGAATCACGACGTCGAAAGAATCGGATGCATTCCCGCCATGCGCCGTCGGATTGGTCAGGGGATCGATGATCTTCAACTGCTCGATGATGGAGCCGGGCCACCCGTGCGTGACGACGACGGGCAACGCATCCTTGTGCTTCGAACGAACGTGGATGAAATGGATGTCGAGCCCATCGATCTCGGTGACGAATTGCGGCAGTGCGTTCAGCTTCGCTTCGACTTCCCGCCAGTCGTACTCGGTCGCCCAATAGCCTGCGAGTTTCTGCACGGTCGGAAGCTGTACGCCTTGCGATGCGTCAGTCACCGTTTCCCGCTCAGGCCACCGGGTCGCCGGTCGGCATCCTTGAATACGGCAGGTGTCGTACACGCGCAGAGCGCGAATGGCACGATCACTGCGGCAAGCGACAGGCTCGTTTTCATTGTTGTTCCCTTGATCGTTGTTGTCAGCGCCCGATGTTCGGACAACCTTGTATAACGACTGATCGATCGGAAAGTTTAGTCGAAGGCGGATAAACGGGGCCCCATCTTCGGCGTTCCCAAGCACCGGGTACAAGGAACGAACAGCCGGTGCGGGCTAAACTTCGGGCGGCGAAATGCCGTTAAGCCGAGGTGGTGGTAATAATGACGAGAGAACGCAATGAAGCGACTAGTCCTATGCGGCGTGGTGCTCACGCTTGCCGGTTGCACTGACACGGGGCCGATAAAGGTCGGTCCTGACACTTACACGATTTCCACGCGTGTCCCGTTCGGCGGTCCCGCTTCGGCCAAGGGGCAAGCCCTGACGGAGGCGAATGCCTTTTGTGAGTCGAAGACCCGAGAAATCCTGCTCGATCACGAACAGTCAAGCGAATGCGCGTTGCACGGCGGTTGCGGCGAAGCCGAAATCACTTTCTATTGCCTAAAGCCCGACGACCCGCAGCTTCAACGCCCGAAGTTCAGGGCCGAAGCGAATCAGCGTATCGAAATCCAACAGAAGTAGCCGACGAACAGTACGTCGTCATCGCCACGCAGAGCGATCGGGCGCGTGTCGTTCGTAATGTCTGTGAGGAAAACAGAATAGCGCGAAAGACCTACACGGCGATCCTTGTTCTCGCGCGTTTAACGGCTGCGTGCTCAAGCACGGGCGTCGTGTCGATGGATGGTGATGCATACACAGTGTCCACTCGAAGCGCGCAAGTCCGGTACAGACCGCTGACGGGCCGAAAGCTGACAAATACTGCGAGGCAAACACTGCACCCGGCCGATTCTGTTGAAAAAGTCGTGTTTTAGTTTTGGGGCGTGGGCTTTGGCAATACGTTTCGAGTTGGAGAGTCCAGCGAGGCGGCGGTCTTGCAACGTGCGACGCCCCCCGTTTCTCGTCATATCGCTGCCTGGTTTGCGTGCTTACCTTCAGGCGTGAGCCACTTGGCCATTCTTCGCAGATTTTGCGCAGTTGCTGCCATCAGAAACTCATCATGGGCACCGCTTGGGCCACGCAGTCGCAAGCGATCAAGTTTGAGGATGCGCTTGAGGTGAGCGAAGAGCATTTCCACCTTCTTGCGCTGCCGGCGCGACTGTTTGTATTCTGGGGTTGTCGCGATGCGCCTCGCTTCATCACGTGCAGCTTCATGGATGCTGCGCACGATTTTGCGAAACTGCATATTCGGGCAACATCGATCCTTCATCGAACAGCCATCACAGTCCATCTGACTTGCTCGGTAGACGATGGTGTCTGCTTTCGTGATGTGCGTGCGTGGATTCTTCAGTGGACGCCAGTCGCTGCGTAGCGCGTTTCCCGCAGGACATCGATACTCGTTGGCCTGTTCATTCCAGATGAATTCGCTACGTGAGAACGTATTGTCCTTGCGCGTTGTTTTATCCCAGACCGAGACGTGCGGCTCGATGTGTTTCTCGTCAACCATCCAGTCAAGCAGCGCCGCTGTGCCGTATGCAGTGTCACCTACCAGTCGGCGAGGCTTCAGGTCCCGTTGGTGTTCAACACGATCGATCATTGTCCTGGTTGATTCGACCTCTTGGGACTGGTTCGCCGGCGTCGCTTCAACGTCAACAATGATCCCTGCCTCCAGGTCAATCAGGTAATTCGTCGAGTATGCAAAGAACGCAGGACCACCCGGTGCAGCCGTCCATCGTGCAGCAGGATCGGTCAGGGATATCTTCTTTGGAGGCGTCGAAGACGCTGCTGGCTCTGACGTGTCCGCTTCCACCGGATTGGTTTGCGCCAGTGCCTCAAGATATTCCTGCACAGCCCGGCTCTGGCCGTCGGCACGTCCCCAATCGATAGGTTCTGTTCCCGGCACTCCGTTCGCACGACTCGCGTCGGCCTTGATGATGCTTGCATCAATCGCGAAGCCCTCGCCCTTGACAAGCCCCTCGGCCATGCAGCGGCTCAGCACGGATTCGAACACGTGACGCAACAGATCGCTATCGCGAAAGCGCCCGTGACGGTTCTTTGAGAACGTCTAATGTTCCGGTACGGCATACGCCTGCTTTAATCCGAGTCACGGACGCTTGCTCAAGGAGCAGATGCGTGGCTTCGGCCAATGGCGTGCGCCACATTGTGCGCTCCACGACAAGCCGCTTCTGCGTGAAGCAACTTCGCGACATAGACCGAATGCGCCGGTAAAGCTGCGCCCCGCTCCGTAGCGCTTAGCGGACATACGCTCAAGTGGACCGTGCCGACGGCCCATGTTCGTGATCAGAAACGGCTCAATATCTCCTTCTTTTTCTGGTCATAGTCCCCTTGAGTTATCAAACCTTTTTGAAGCAGACCCTTGAGTTTGTCGAGTCTCGCAGCAGCCGTGTCCTGCGTGTCCGCGGAAACGCCGCCTACCGCCGACAAAGTTGGAACTGCAGTGGCTGCAGCGACTTCACCATAACTATCCTGCGACAATACCTGCTGCATTTTTTTCACAGCATCTTCCATGGCTCGCCTTCCCGCAATTCCAAAGTCACCTTTGAAATCAGAGAATCCGGCTGACCGTCCATTTCCCACCACTCGAGGAGTGCCTAAAATCTTCCCGTCCGCGCCTCTCACAACCGTTGTCAAATCTACGGTGAAGTTGGTTGGTGGCCAAGTGAAGAAGCCAGTCGACCCGGAACTGGTGAT
>NZ_JARESU010000012.1:0-167566 GCF_046027075.1 Paraburkholderia sp. RL18-085-BIA-A
AGTAAACCTCACATGGACTCCATGGCCGCGGTATAGGCGTACGAAATTGCCGTTGGACTTAGCCTCAGGGTCGAACGGGTCATCAGTACTGGCAAAGGCCACCGCTGCATAGCTCCCCTTCTTCGCCACTTTCTCCAACTGAGAGCGGACTTGTTGAAGAATAGTGGGTTTGACAGGGTCAGACGGATAACGGGAAGCACTCACCATGACCCACTCGGGGCCATCCTTGCCGATAAACCAAATAGAGGGATTGACGTCTGGATTCCCATTCCATGACATCAATTGGAAACCTTCTTTTTTAAGGTGCTGCCGAACGACCTGAACAGCAAAGTCTCGCAACTCCCAATCCGTCATTTCGATGAGTTCTTCGCTCACGAGTTGTGCCGGATTTAGGACTTTACCAGTTCTGGCATCAAACAGACCCCAACCAGAGTGCACTGGGGCCCATCCGCCGAGCGTCTTCTTCATCGACATGATGCACGCATGTCCCTTGCAACCAGTTGCAATGCTAAACAATCCATTGAGGCTACCTGGTGACGGGACTCGGCCATCTGCATCTTCAATTCGAATAAAATAAAGCTGGTTGCCTAACCTGAACGAAAGATGCTCCAGGAATGGAGGTCTGAGGTCGGCTTTTAGCCAGTCGTTCAATCCTCCTCGAGCTTGAACTTCGAGGTGCTGGCCAGCAGCTTGCCAGCACTTTACGAATTCCGCGGTCGTTTCTTGCATCTCGACATGGTGCATCTTCTTTCCCCGTTGAAGACGAGTTGGTTGGCGAATGCGAATTTTTTGACACAGGGGATTGCTTAGTCGTCGAATTTCCAGGAGTCGTTTAAGAAATCCTGTACGTGGCCTGATGCTATGCGCATCGCCTGTTCGATAACGAACTGCGCAATACTAGGGGCACATTTTTCGGCAACGAGGATTGAAGGATGAATTCCTTGTCTCGCCGCTATCTTGCTAGGTCGACAGCAGCATCGGTCAATCTTCATAGAAGAAGGATGAATGCGTTTTCCCTCTAGGTATTGTAGAAGATGTTGAAGCTCCAGCTCCGGCTTCTGCACATTCTCTGTTGGGGCGAGCACGGTTCGCTGTATCGCATAAAGATTTACATGCGAGCTTGGCCTGTTTGAAGCGTTTTCCGCATACTCGGTGTTTCCAAGGCTACGGTCGGGATGCCATCGCACTGCCGCTCTCCGATAAGCGGCTCTCAATTCTTCTGGCGACGCTGACTCAGAAACCCACGATGCCTCGTATAAGCTCCCATCACTGTCCCGATTTTTTCCGATTCTTATCCTAAATTTAGCACCGTTCGAATTCGGTGCAGTGAATCACTGACGTAGATTCACCAAGAGATGCCCTCGACAGGTGACTGGCCCCGTCCCACAACCATTCTAGATGAAATAGAGGGAGCTCCGATTGATTTAGAACAATCGGAGCCTCATAGGCTTTCATGACGGTCCCCTTAAATAATGCGTTGCAACAGGCCCGCTGGCGTCAAACGAATACCCGCGCAAGCGCCTCATCAACGGTGGCGCCGCCGGTACCTGACGACCTTTCCCGCGACATCCCCAAATCGCCGGCCCGTAGGTACATTGACTGGAGCAACCAATGAATTGTGGGAAAAGCGAATTGCAGAAAGCGCTCCACGCACGTAACGAGCGTTTTGTCAGTTCACTCGGCTCGAGTGATAGCTTTACTTCTCCAATGGTGCACGCACACAGTTTAGGATTTATGCGCTGGTGTCAACGCTGAAATGTTCACAGCCGCTGGCGGACCGTGCTGCTGTAGCGCAGATATCGGGAGCGCTGGCAGCGCAGCGCTTAACAATAGCTATACTCGACAAAATCCCGGCACAAATCGAAAAGGCACGGGCGGACGCACTCATCGCGAAGCAGTCGACAGGCGTCATCGAGAAGATTCGTGACCTGATGTCAAAGCACGGCCTGACGACTGCCGACATCGATGACCAGGTCGTCGGTAAGAAGAGCGGACGAAAGCTCTGCTAAGTGAGGTAACCGACTTACGTTTCCAAAACGGCGCTCGGCAAGCAAATGCAAGGAACAAAACGGTAATCCGCTGTTGCCGTGCACCGTTGCCCGCACTTGTGGCTAGCTGCGGAGTTCGAGCTTGTAGAAGAAGTTTTCGATGGCATAGCGCGACTTGTTGAACGAGGCCAAGTCCGTCACCCGGTTTTTTACGTAGACATAGTGGCGACAGTTTTTGTCCTTGCTCACGCGGTCGATACCCTGCATTGCAGACGAGAATTCTTCTCGGGACAATGATGTCCCTCCGCTAAAGCGCGCCATTCCCGGCAGGTTCATGGCGTCAGCTTGTCGCTTTTCGGGCCACGCCGGCGTGACGCGGAGACCGGCCGGCAATATTTCGACAGTGAAAAGAAACTCGACTTTGCCGGTTTGCTCATCTGCCCAGCAAGGCGGGTAGTCGCGGCCGCCGCGCGCCTCAAGACGCGCTTTTCAGGAAGGCGAGCTGGCCCCGAAGGTCAGCGTTTTCCTTCGAAACACCCACGAGCCCACCAGATGTGCTTGCGACGTTTTTGACTTCGTTACGAGCGGCCACGAGTTCTTGCGCGAGCGATTTCTCATCGCCTGCGAAGTAAGGCTCGTGTAACTGGGCGCGCAGTTGTTTTGTCACCTGTTCCTTGAGAGTCAGACCCGCCAATGCTTCTGCGGCGACATCACGCCGTTCAGGTTTCGCTGTCGGGGCGGTGGGCTGTATTCCAGTTGGGGGGCGATTGAACTCGAACAGGAAGCGCAAGTGTCCCCACAGTGGATAGTTGCGCAGAATCGCGTGGCGCTGCTGCGTCAGATCGAACAGGCCGAGCGCGACGAGCGCGAGCGGCACGATGAGCCAGAACCACGCGAGGTGATGCGTGACGGCGAGCGCCGCGCAGACGGCGAGCAGCACGGCTGCGCACCACATGGCGAGATAACGTCGAGAAAACATGGGGACTCCAGTGCAGTGAAGGTCGTCGCGGAGGGATCGCCGGCGCCGTCTGCGCAGACGGAATCCACCGCGAGGGAAAACTGACGGCTGCCTGTTATGGTGATCAGCGTGAAGCTCGCGTCGGCTGTGTGAGCCGGCAGCGTGGCTGCGGTGTGACGGCCGCAACGTTCGGGCGCGACCTGAAGATGACGCATGAAGACGCAGCGCACGGCGCAAGCGTGAAAGTGAAGCAGGCGCGACGGGGAGTGTGGCTGCGTGCACGGCGCCCGCGCCTGTCGCTTAGCGCGCGCTCAGCAGCGCCGCCTTTTGCGGTTGGCGTGCGGCCGGTTGCCCGGTCACCGCATGTTCGATGATGCCACCGCCGAGACACACGTCGCCATCGTAGAGCACCGCTGATTGCCCTGGCGTGACAGCCCATTGCGCGGTGTCGAAAGTCAGTTCGAAGAGGCCTTCGCCCGCCGCACCGTTGCCCGCCGCACTAAACGTGCATGCGGCATCCGCTTGCCGGTATCGCGTTTTCGCGCCGCACGCGAAGCCTTCCGCCGGCGGCTCGCCCGCGACCCAGCTCGTATTGCCCGCGCTCAGCGTATGGCTGAGCAGCCACGGATGATCATGGCCCTGCGCGACACACAGCGTGTTCGACGGAATATCCTTGCCGGCAACGAACCACGGTTCGCCGCTGCCGTCCTTGCTGCCACCGAGGCCGATGCCCTTGCGCTGGCCGAACGTGTAGAACGCGAGGCCGATGTGTTCGCCGATCACCTTGCCGTCGGTGGTCTTCATCGGGCCGGGTTTGGTCGGTAGATAGCGGTTCAGAAAATCGCGGAACGGCCGCTCGCCGATGAAGCAGATACCGGTCGAATCTTTCTTCTTCGCGTTCGGCAGCGCGATCTGCTCAGCGATTTCGCGCACCTTCGTTTTGGGAATCTCGCCCAGCGGAAACAGCGTCTTCGACAGTTGCGCCTGGTTCAGCCGATGCAGGAAGTAAGACTGGTCCTTCGTATGGTCGAACGCCTTCAGCAATTCGAAGCGGCCGTTGTTTTCGCGCACCCGCGCATAGTGGCCGGTCGCGATGGTTTCCGCGCCGAGCGACATCGCGTGGTCGAGGAAAGCCTTGAACTTGATTTCGGCGTTGCACAGCACGTCCGGGTTCGGCGTGCGGCCGGCCGAGTATTCGCGCAGGAATTCGGCGAACACGCGGTCCTTGTATTCCGACGCGAAGTTGACCGCCTCGACGTCGATGCCGATCAGGTCCGCTACCGACACCACGTCGATCCAGTCCTGGCGCGTCGAGCAGTACTCGCTGTCGTCGTCGTCTTCCCAGTTCTTCATGAACAGGCCGACCACGTCGTAGCCCTGTTCCTTCAGCAGCCACGCGGTGACCGACGAATCGACGCCGCCCGACATGCCTACTACGACTTTCTGCTTGCTCATAAGGTGCTCACTGGGTGCTGCATCACTGCATGGATCATTGAATCGTGAAATAGCCGCTCGTGACGGCTACCGCGATATTTACCGTTTGGGCCCGACCGAATGCGTATGCACGAAGTCGAGCGGGAAACGCCGGCCCGCGAGGTAATCGTCGACACATTGCATGACGAGTGGCGTGCGGTGCCGTTCGGGGCAGGCGCGCAATTCGTCGGCGCTCATCCACAGCGTGCGGACGATATCGGGGTCGAGCGCGCGGGCCGCGTCGGGCGCGCCGCTCGTGCCGCAATAGGTGAAGCGCAGGTAGGTGACACCCGCAGTCACGCCCTCATCGCCGGGCCGCTCGAAGTGGGTCATGTACATGCCGACCAGCGCTTCGGGCGCGAACGGATGGGCGGTTTCTTCGAGCGTTTCGCGGATCACCGCTTGCAGAAGCGTTTCGCCCGCCTCCAGGTGGCCGGCGGGCTGATTCAGGCGCAAGCCGTTGGCGGTATGTTCCTCGACCACGAGAAAGCGCCCGTCACGCTCGACGATCGCCGCGACGGTGACGTGCGGCAGCCAGGTTTCCGGTTTCATGGCTGCGCATTTTACCGGTTATGGGCCTGGGCTGCCGGGGAAGGGCCCGCTGCGGGCCCATCGCGGCCCGCACGGGTACCCCCGGATTGTCCCCGATTATTGCGCCCCCCCTGGTTTCGGTTAAAGTGAGGCGTTAGCCGTTGCAGTTGCAGTTGCAAGCCGGCGGGCCTCGTCGGCCAATCTGTCGTCAAACAGGAAGTCGAGGAGGAAAAACGATGCACATCGGAGTGCCAGCCGAGACGCGCGCGCACGAAACCCGCGTTGCCGCCACGCCCGAAACGGTCAAGAAGTACGTGACCCAGGGCCACCGGGTCACGATCCAGAGCGGTGCCGGCGCCGGCGCGAGCTTTCCTGACGAGGCCTTTACGGGCGCCGGCGCGGAGATCGTCGACGCGGCCACCGCCTTTGGCGCCGATCTGGTCCTCAAAGTCCAGTCCCCCACCGACGCCGAGCTGCCGCTTCTGAAGCGCGGCACGACGCTGGTCGGCATGCTCGATCCGTTCAACGCCGACAACGCGCAGAAGCTGGCCGAGGCCGGCGTCACCGCGTTCGCGCTCGAAGCCGCGCCGCGCACCACGCGCGCGCAGAGCCTCGACGTGCTGTCGTCGCAGGCGAACATCGCCGGCTACAAGGCGGTGCTGCTCGCGGCGACCCTCTATCCGCGCTTCATGCCGATGCTGATGACCGCGGCCGGTACCGTGAAAGCTGCCCGAGTACTGATTCTCGGTGCGGGCGTGGCCGGCCTGCAGGCAATCGCGACCGCCAAGCGCCTGGGCGCGGTGATCGAGGCGTCGGACGTGCGCCCGGCCGTGAAAGAGCAGATCGAATCGCTCGGCGCGAAGTTTCTCGACGTGCCCTACGAAACCGATGAGGAGCGCGAAGCCGCGCAAGGCGTCGGCGGCTATGCGCGGCCGATGCCGCCGTCGTGGCTCACGCGCCAGTCGGCGCTGGTCCATGAGCGCGCGAAACAGGCGGACGTGGTGATCTCCACCGCGCTGATTCCTGGCAGGCCTGCGCCGACGCTGATCTCGGTCGAAACCGTGCAGGCGATGAAACCGGGCTCGGTGCTGGTGGACCTCGCGGCGGGCCGCGGCCCGGAGTACGAAGGCCAGCGCGGCGGCAACTGTCCGCTGACCGAAGCGGACAAGGTGGTCGTCAAGCATGGCGTGCAGATCGTCGGCTATACGAACCTGGCTTCAATGGTGCCAGCTGACGCGTCGTCGCTCTACGCGCGCAACCTGCTCGACTTCCTCAAGCTGATCATCACGAAGGAAGGCGCGTTGAACATCGATCTCGCGGACGACATCGTCGCGGCCACGCTGCTGGCCCGTGACGGCGCAGTCACGCGCAAGACCTGAGCAATTAATTGCATGGGACCAGAGTAAGCGCTGAAGCGCTTACTCTGGCCGACATCGAATCAATACATAGGAGAGCGGCGATGGAAGTCATCAACCACACCGTCATCAACCTGATCATCTTCGTGCTGGCGATCTACGTCGGCTACCACGTCGTCTGGAACGTCACGCCCGCCTTGCACACGCCGCTGATGGCCGTGACCAACGCGATTTCGGCGATCGTGATCGTCGGCGCGATGCTCGCGGCCGGGCTCACGCTCGGCGGCCCCGGCAAGTTCTTCGGCACATTGGCCGTCGCGCTCGCGGCGGTTAACGTGTTCGGCGGCTTTCTCGTCACCAGACGAATGCTGGAGATGTTCCGCAAGAAAGAACCGAAGAAGCTCCCCGCAGCTGCCAAGGAGAACGCGTAATGAGTCTGAACGTCGTCACGCTGCTTTATCTGGTCGCGTCGGTCTGTTTCATTCAGGCGCTCAAGGGGCTCTCGAATCCGAAGACGGCGCGCGTCGGCAATACCTTCGGCATGGTCGGGATGGCGATTGCGATCCTCACGACCATCGCGCTGATCGCCAAACAGGCTTCGGCGCTGGGCTCGAACCTCGGTCTGGGACTCGGCCTGCTGCTGGTTGCGCTGGTGATCGGCGGGGCGGTCGGCGCGTTCGTTGCCGCGCGCGTCGAGATGACCAAGATGCCCGAACTGGTCGCGGCGATGCACTCGCTGATCGGTCTCGCCGCAGTCTGCATCGCGTATGCGGTGGTGTCGGAGCCGGCCGCGTTCGGCCTCGTCGATCCCGAATATCCGATTCCGGGCTTTTTGCCTTTCGGCAATCGCATCGAGCTGTTCATCGGCACGTTCGTCGGCGCAATCACGTTCTCGGGTTCGGTGATCGCGTTCGGCAAGCTCTCGGGCAAGTACAAGTTCCGCCTCTTCCAGGGCGCGCCGGTGGTGTACGGCGGCCAGCATCTGATCAACCTGATGCTGGCGATCGCGATGCTCGGCTTCGGCATCATCTTCTTTCTCACGCAGGCGTGGCTGCCGTTCATCATCATGACGATCATCGCGTTCGTGCTCGGCGTGCTGATCATCATCCCGATCGGTGGCGCCGACATGCCGGTGGTGGTGTCGATGCTGAACTCGTACTCGGGCTGGGCGGCGGCGGGCATCGGCTTCTCGCTGAACAATCCGATGCTGATCATCGCGGGCTCGCTGGTGGGTTCTTCGGGTGCGATCCTGTCGTACATCATGTGCCGCGCGATGAACCGTTCGTTCTTCAACGTGATTCTCGGCGGCTTCGGCAACGAGCCGGGCGCGGCGGCCGCAGGCGGCTCGGCGGAGCAGCGTCCGGTGAAATCCGGTTCGGCGGATGACGCGTCGTTCATGCTCGGCAATGCGGAAACCGTGGTGATCGTGCCGGGTTACGGGCTGGCCGTGGCGCGCGCGCAGCATGCGTTGAAGGAGCTGACCGACAAGCTGGTCGAGAAGGGCATCGAGGTGAAGTATGCGATTCACCCGGTGGCCGGACGGATGCCGGGGCACATGAACGTGCTGCTCGCCGAAGCCGAAGTGCCGTACGACATGGTGTTCGAAATGGACGACATCAACGGCGAGTTCGGCCAGGTCGACGTGGTGCTGGTGCTCGGCGCGAACGACGTGGTGAATCCAGCTGCGAAGAACGATCCGAAGTCGCCGATCGCCGGGATGCCGATCATCGAGGCGTATAAGGCGAGGACGGTGATCGTCAACAAGCGTTCGATGGCGGCGGGCTATGCCGGGCTCGACAACGACCTGTTCTACATGGACAAGACGATGATGGTGTTCGGCGACGCGAAGAAGGTGATCGAGGATATGGTGAAGGCGGTGGAGTGATCGCGCGAGGATCGCGGGTCGCGCGACGGCGCGGCCGCGATTTTCGCTTTCTTCATCCGCTGCGCTTCGGCTTCGGGTTCACATGCCGCAGCAGGTCCGCGAGCCGCCGGCCTTCCTGATCGGGATACGGTTCGAGCACCTGAAGATTCTCGATTTTCTCCAGCCCGAAATTGCGGAAGTCGCCGCGCAACTCGCACCACGCGCCAAGCGTCCAGCGCGCGCCCCAATAGGCTAGCGCGAGCGGCCAGACTCGGCGCTCGCTCGCCGCGCCGTTGGCGTCGGTGTAGGCGAAGTGCACCACGTGCCGCGTGTCGATCGCGCGATGCAGCGCATCCAGTTGCGCCGAAAAATTCCCTTTGATATGAAACGACGGCGCGAAGATCGCCAGCTTTTCGAGCGTCGCGCGCTTGTCGGCGGGCATCGCCGAGGCGATTTTCGCGAGCGCGCCACGTGCGCCGCTCGCGAAGCCCGCGCCGCCCCACGATTCGAGCATGCGCGCGCCCGCGGCGAGCGCGGCCAGTTCGTCGGCGGTGAAAGTGAGCGGCGGCAGGCTCGCGGTGCGGCTCAGCCGGTAGCCGATCCCGGCCTCGCCTTCGATTGGGACCCCTGACAATTGCAGATCGCGCACGTCGCGATAGACGGTGCGCAGTGAAATGTTCAGCCAGTCGGCGAGTTGTTGCGCGGTGGTCAGACGCCGTCCGCGCAGCAGTTCGGCGATCTGGAACAGGCGGTCGGCGCGGCGCGTCATCGTGGGCGTCTTGTAGAAGAGGACGGGAACGGTCCCGCGATGATAGCGCCGCATGCCGCGCTCCGCTCGAGGTTCGCCGTGGCGCGCGCTGCCGTGCCGCGCGCCGCGTTGCGAAGTGTTACGTAGAAGTGTTGCTTTGATGTTGCGCGGGTGTTGTGTTGGGTCGGGCCTCAGCCGTTCGTGCGCGAATGTAGGCCGAGGCGATTGCCTTCCGTATCGGTGAAGAACGCGATGTAGCCGATGTCCTCCGGCAGCTTGATGACGGGGCCATCGACCTTGCCGCCGGCTTGCTCGACGCGGGCGAGAGTGGCATCGACGGTCGGCTGCGCGGTCAGATAGACGAGCACGCCGTCGCCGGTCGGCGTCATCGACGGGCTGTGGACGATCGCGCCGCCAGTGGCCGGTTCTTCGTAGCCGAATATGGCAATCTGCTGGCCGCCGATTTCCTGGCGATTGAGTTTGACGTCGAGCGCGGCCTCATAAAAGCGGACGGCGCGATCGAAGTCGACGGACGGAATCTCGAACCATGCAACAACCTTGGATGACGTGGACATGACACTCTCCTGTGGATGCCGGGTAAGCCGTGTAAAGCGCCGGATGGCGTGAGAAGGAGTGTGCGGGGATGCTGCTGACAGCGTGGTGTCAGTAGGGTGTGGCAGTAGCGGGACAACAAACGGCCGGCGCGCGAGCCGCAACGGCGAAAAAAAACCGCGCAACCCAAAGGTTCGCGGTTTTCATTGCAGTGATACGGCGCGTATCAATCGCTCACTCAACCCGCCGGCGTATCGCTCTGCTGTGGCCGCTGACGTACGCTGCCCGCGATCAGATCGAAGCGGAACAGCCGGCATTCGAGCGCGCCGTTAAAGAGCGGTGTCTTGGTCGACTCGCGCAGCCGCAACTGCCCCGGCAGCTTGCGATCCGATGTCAGGATGAACGCATGCCAGCCGGTGAAGCGCTGCTTCAACGCATCGCCGAGCGACTGGAAAAATTCGCTGTCCGGCGTTTCTTCCTGCGCGCGGCGGAAACCATCGTCGTCGCGGCTGTCGCGATTGCCGCGGCCTTCGCGCAGCTCACCGCGCGCGTTGCGGCCGCGCACTTCGATCCGCTCGCCATACGGTGGATTCGCGACGAGGATGCCCGCAGCGGACGTCGGCGGCGTCATACCGCGCGCGTCGACCTGCTTGAGCGGGATCGACGGTAATCCGGCGCGCTGGAAGTTCGCGCGCGCCTTGTCGAGCATGTCGCCTGAAATGTCGCTGCCGAAAATTTGCAGATCGGCGCGCGAGTTGCGCGCGGCGTGCTTTGCGTCGAGCGCGGCCGCCTTCAGCGTCTGCCAGGTCTTGGCGTCGAATTGCTTGAGCTTCTCGAAGCCGAAGCGGCGTTCCGCGCCCGGCGCGATATTCAGCGCCACTTGCGCGGCTTCCGCGAGGAACGTGCCGCTACCGCACATCGGGTCGTACAGCGGCGTGCCGGCGCTCCAGCCGGTCAGGCGCAGAATGCCCGCCGCCAGATTCTCGCGCAGCGGCGCCGCGCCTTTGTCGAGGCGCCAGCCGCGCTTGAACAGCGGGTCGCCGGAGGTGTCGAGGTAGAGCGTGCAGTCGGTGGCGGTGAGAAACGCGAACACGCGCACATCGGGCATGGCGGTGTCGATGTTCGGCCGCGCGCCGCTGACTTCGCGCAGACGGTCGCAGATCGCGTCTTTCACACGCAGCGTCGTGAATTCGAGGCTGCGCAGCGGCGACTTGATCGCGGTGACATCCCCACGCAGCGTTTCGTTCGCCGAAAACCACTGCTCCCAACGCTGTTCGACCGCGAGCGCGTAAATGTCCTGCTCGCTCCGATATGGCCGATGCGCGATCTTCAGCAGCACGCGGCTCGCGAGGCGCGAATGCAGATTGGCGGCCATGCCGGCGGCCCAGCCTCCGCGAAAATGCACGCCGCCCGGCACTTGTGCGCCGGCCGTGAACGGCGCGCCGTTCAGGTGTTTGGCGGCAATTTCGGCGAGTTCGGCCGCGAGCGAGGCTTCAAGGCCGCGTGGGCAAGGGAGGAAGAAATCGAAGGACATTGAGGTTGCCGGAAGGCGTTGGATAAGGCGCTATTGTACGCGGTCGGTGTGGGCCGCCCTGCGCGATTGCATGGCGGCTCCGGCCGCGCGCGCTGACAGGCTCGCGCGGCGAGCCGCCGTTAGCTGCCGCTAGCTGGTTTCGCGCGACGTTTTCGCCGGCCACACCAGTTCGAGCGGATGGCGGCGCACGCGCTGCCAGATCGCGCCGCGCAGCGAGCGCACCGCGTTGCGCCGCAAGTCGCGTGACTTCACGGCCATGTAGAACGCGAGCGCGAAACTCACGGTGACATTGAGTATCGCCATGCTGCCGACCCCCGCCACCGCCCACCACAACTCCGGCCATTTCAGCGCGCTCTCGCCGAGCACGCCGAGCGCGATGCCGATCGAGCCGGCGCTGAGCGTCACGTGACGAACTTCGAACGAAAACGCCAGCGCGCTGACGATTGCCGGCACGAGGCCGAGCATCAGCCCGAGCGTCACATTGCCGACCACCCCGGCGACGTTCGAGCGGCACCAGTGCGCGAGCCGGTTGGCGGCCGCCGCGCCGAGCGTGAGGCGCAGGCGGCGGTTATAGGCGAGCGCGTCGGCCACGCGATGCAGCACGAACCAGTTGTCCGCCCAACCCGCCAGCAGGCTCGACGACCACAGCAGCACACCGGTCAACGCGGCGTAGAACGGCGTCGGTCCCAGCAGCGAGAACGAGACCAGCGTCGCGTGCGCCTTCTGCGGCGAAATGATGTCGGCGTGAAACAGCGTGCGCCACAGCAGCTGCACGCCGAGGCACACCGGCAACACCAGCAGAACGTTGCCGAGCACGGCGGCGGCCTGGGTGCGCATCAGCGCGGTCACCGAACTCACGAAACTGTCGACGCCCGCAGGCGTGCCGACGCCGTCGAGTTCGCGTGCGAGGGTCGGCGCGGTCATCGCCGGCTGCTTGGTGGCGAGCGAGAAGTGCAGGAAGTGCATCAGCAGGAAACTGGCCGCGTAGTTGATGCCGGCCAGCACGCCTTCGAGCATCGCTTGCAGATGCGCGCCCGTGATCGCGAACTTCACGCAGACCGTGACGACGGTGACGAGTCCGCCGCCGGCCGCCATGCGCAGCATCTTCAGATATTCGGCGCGATCGCGGGCGATGTAGTGCTCGCCGGTATCCGCGCTGTACTCGACGACCTTGCGCGCCAGCAGCGAGAAATTGCTGTGCATCAGATGCGCGACGCTCTGGCTGGCGTGATTCGCGCGCACGAGTTCAGCGGTCAGACGCGCGGCGGCGTGCGGATCGTCGTGCGACATCCAGGCGTTCAGCAGATTTTCGGCGCGCACGATGCGCATGCGCATCCGCTCGACCTGGAACACGATGTCGACGCTCACGCCGTTGCGGTAGAGGTGCGCGAACACGTTGTCGGTGGCGGCGCGGCAATCGTCGAGCAGGAGCCGCAGATAGTTGACTTCGCGCAGCAACTGATCTTGCGGCGCGCCAGTCTCGAACGCGTGATGCGCGGCTTCGACGGCCAGCATTGCGCGCGTGAGCCGGTAGAACGGCTGCTTTTCCATCGCGACGCGCACGTCGCTGGTGTCGTGGATGCCGCTGTCGCCGTCGTCGTCGGAACCGGCGCCGCCGAGGCGGCTGCGCACCGTTTGCGACAGGCCCGTCGAGCTGATCTGGCAAGTGAGGTTGTGCAGCGCGGCCAGCAGGTCGAGCGAGAACGGCGTGCTGTCGCGCGGCTGGTCTTCGTGAGCGGTGTAGTCGAACAGCGCGTGGATGCGGATCAGCAGATCGGTGGGCAGTGTGGCGATCCAGTCGGCGTCGCGCTCCGCGTTGAACATCAGCGTGACGATCGCGGTGAGGTCGCGCCGGTTCGGCGCGGGCGGGATGAACGACGCTTCGATGCGCTCGAACAGCGCGCCGAAGAAGCCTGAATGCACCGGCATGCCGGCGTCGCACAGCAGCGAGAGGCCGTCGCTTTCACGCAGCAGCGCGCGCAGGATGCCGGCGACGTCGGCCTTCCACGCGGGGTTGCGATCCAGCACGTGCAGCAGATAGCGGATTCGCTTATGCGCCGCAGGCGAGTGGGATGCAGCGGGTTCGGCGCCTGGGTCGCCAGGGCCGGGCGCGCCGGGCTGCACCGTGCGGCCACGGCGAATCCAGTGCGCGAGTTCGATCAGCCATTCGCTGCGCTCCGGATACGGGGCACTCTGGTCGGCAATGGCGAGCAACGCGTCGAGCTGATGGCCGCCGTCGCGTGATGCGCGCCATTTCTTGATGAATCGTTTGAGCGAGTCGAACATTTTTATCCTGCGTGACGTGTGCGACGTGTCAAAGAATCGCTTAGTTTTCCCTGGCTTTCCCTGATAACGCCAGTCTGAGTGTTGATTATGACTGGGGGCCGGTTTCGCGAAAGGGGTCGTCGTTTGAGAGGAAGAGGAAAGTGGTCAGTATGAGAGTCGGGAAGTTCGTCGATGGCAGGCGCGAAACATCGTTCAGCTTGCCGGTTGTCGTTCTGCGAATTGCCAACGCGGTTTTGCCTGGCGCGGCGCTTGAGCCGCTGGCGACACGTGGTTTGAATGTGCGCCAGGTTATGGAAGCGCAACGCAAAGGATCAAGCTATACGGCGAAGATGAACGTACGAGAGCGCGGCATGGGAAACGAGGTCGTGGTGTCGCTGGAATGATCGCGCGGGCCAGGCGGCGGGTTCGCGAGGCTGCGGGTTTGTCGCTTGCTCGTGTTATCGACGATGGGCGCGCGCGGACGATCGGATACGTTAGCGATACGCGATGCCGGACTCATCGACTCCCCCGTTTCGCGCGTCATTGCTCCTGCTGTTTGCTGCGTGGAGGCGGGCGCGTCGTCTGTCCGCCGCTACTCAACCCGCCTCAGTCCCTTCAGCCGCCAGCCGCCGCCGTCGTTGCAGGCGCAGAAGGACACGCCGGCACAACCGCGCTGGCGCCCTTGCCCGAACTGCCATCCGTCGTACTGCGGGGGGCCGCCGCCATCGCCTGCACCGCCGACGCAATCTGCGCGGAAATCTGCGCCAACGCCCGCCGATGCCCTTCGACCAGCGCGTCATACCCACCGCCGACCGGCTCGCTCACCACGCTGCGGCATGTCATCACCGCGTTGCTGCGCACGGCCCGCACGCTCCACACCGCATCCATCAGCGCATGCGAGCCGGGCCACGACTCGAAGCGCTGCACGTTCATGCTGACGCGATACACCGGCGTCGCATCCGGATGCGCGGTGCCGTACACGTCGATGGTACGGAGCTGCTGCGTCAGACTGGTCGACAGCGCGCGGCGGATTTCGTCGCCGGGCAGCGACGCCCAGCGTTCCTCTTCGAGCACCTTGACCTGGGTCGGACCCGTCTGCACGACCAGCTGATTCTTCGCCACTTGCGGCGGCACGTCGATCGGTGCGACCTCGATCAGCCAGGTCGGCGCCGCCGTGCTCGCGCTGACCGGCGCGGCGGACGCGGCCGCATCGGCGCCCAGCGTATAGAAGCGGCTCGGCGGCGACGCACACGCCGCGAGCACCACTGCCGCGGCCAGCGCGCCGGCGTACACGACGCCGCGCACGAGCGCGCGCGGCGGGCGGGGGAGCCGGGCAAACATCATGGTTTATCTCCTGATTTACCGCGCAACAGCGATTCGGGATGACGTTCCAGATAATCCGACAGCGCGTTCAACGACTGCAACGTGCGCGTCAGTTCCTGCAACGCCTGATGAACATCCGACTGCAACGGCGAGTCCTGCTGCAGCGTCGCCTCGGCCGAGCCGAAGGTCTGCTTCGCCGCCGCGAGCGTGTCGCGCGCCTGCGGCACGACTTCCTTGTCGAGACGCGTGAACAGCTGATCGGCGTTCTTCAGCGCGCTGTTCAGGTTGTCGCCGATCTGGTCGAACGGCACCTTGTCGAGCTTCCTCGCGATGTCGGCGACCTGCACCTGCAACTCGTCGAGCGTGTTCGGGATCGTCGGCAGTTCGAGCGGATCGCTCGAAACGTCGACGGTGGCCGGCGGCGCCTTCGGGAAGATATCCAGCGCGACGTACAACTGGCTCGTGATCAGATTGCCGGTGCGCAACTGGCCGCGCAGTCCATGCTTGACCAGTTGCTGCAACAGGGTCTGGCCGGCGAGGCTGCCCGGCTGCGGCGCGGTTTCGCGGAAGCGCTTGCCAAGGCGGTCCGGGTACAGGTTCATCGTCACCGGCATCGTGAAGCTGCGCGTCTTCGGGTCGTAGTCGATGCCGATATTGGTCACCTGGCCTAGCACGATGCCACGGAAATCAATCGGCGCGCCGATCGACAGCCCGCGCAGCGACTGATTGAAGTTCATCACCACGCGCAGCGGCACGCCGTCCGGGTCGCGCATCGCGTCCGCTTCATCCGACGCGAGGCGGAACGTCATGTTGTTCGGCGCCTGTGCGCCCACGCCCTGGCCGGGCGGCGACTGGAACGACAGGCCGCCCACGATCACCGTCGCGAGCGACTGCGTGTTCAGCTTGAAGCCGCTCGAATCGAGCCGCAGGTCGACGCCGCTCGCATGCCACCAGCGCGAGTTGGTGCCCACGTACTGGTCGAACGGCGCGGACACGAACACCTGCATGGTCACGCCGGTACCGTCCTTGTCGAGCGAGAAGCCGACCACCTGGCCGACCTGCACGCGCCGGTAGAAGATCGGCGAGCCGATGTCGATCGAGCCGAGCGAGTCGCCGTGCAGGACGAACTGATGGCCCTTCTGGTCGCCGGTGATGGGCGGCGGCGTTTCGAGACCGACGAAGTCCTTCTCGGTGTCCGTCGAGCGGCCGGCGTCCGCGCCGATGTACGCGCCGGAGAGCAGCGTGGTCAGACCCGACACGCCGCTCGCGCCGACGCGCGGCCGCACCACCCAGAAGCGCGAATCCTTGACCGCGAATTTTCCGCCTTCCTTGGTCAACTGCACCTGAACCAGCACGTGCGAAAGATCCTGCGACAGCGTGATGGTCTTCACCGAACCGACGTCGACATCCTTGTACTTGACCTTGGTCTTGCCTGGCTCAAGCCCTTCGGCGCTGATGAAGGTGATCGTGATGATCGGGCCTTTCTCGGTCACCGACTTGATCACGAGCGCGAGGCCGATCAGCGCGGCGATGATCGGAATCACCCAGACGAGCGAAGGCAGCCAGCGGCTGCGCGGCTCGATCTCGGGGTCGGGGAGTTGCGGCGGGAGTCTGGGTCCGTTCGAATCGTTGCGCGGCGCATCTTCGGAAGCGGGCGTCGGTCCTTGCGGGCTAGTCATGTTCAAGATCCTGAGGTTTTTGAGTGTTCCCGTCCACGGGGTCCCAGATGAGCCGTGGATCGAATTGCATCGACGCCATCATGGTCAGAATCACCACCGAGCCGAACGCGATCGCGCCCGGTCCGGCCGTGATCACGGCAAGCGATTTGAAACGCACCAGCGCAACTGTCAGCGTGACGACGAACACGTCGAGCATCGACCAGCGGCCGATCCGCTCGACCATCCGGTACAGCGTGATGCGCTGGTCGGGCCGCCAGCGCGAGCGGCGCTGCGCGGTGACGGTGAGCAGCACGAGCACGCTCAGTTTGAGCATCGGCACCATGATGCTGGCGATGAACACGATCACCGCCAGCGGCCAGTCGCCCGAGGTCCAGAAGTACACGACGCCGCTCATGATGGTGTCGTCTTCGGAGCCGAGCAGCGAGGAGGTGTGCATCACCGGCAGCAGGTTCGCGGGAATATACAGCAGCGCGGCGGCGATCAGCAGCGCCCACGTGCGCATCAGACTGTCGGGGTGGCGCGAGTGAAGCCGCGCGCCGCAGCGTCCGCAGTGCTGCGGCGTGATCGAACGGATGCGCGGCTCGACGCGGCCGCACGCATGGCAGGAGACGAGACCCGCGCGTTTCGCGGTGACGTATTTCATCGTCGGCTCATCCCTGACGCGACGCGGGCGGCACGCCCGGCGGCAACGCCGCTTGCACGTCGGCCGGCGTGGGCGGGCCGGCTTGCGAGCCGACGGCCGCCGCCGCGCTATCGGCGGACGTGCGCGGCAGCGGCCGCTGGTCGAGGCCGCTGAGTTCGTCGGCGAGGTCCCACAGCACGCGCGGATCGAACGTGACGACCACCGCGAACATCAGCGTCAGCGTGCCGAACGCGAACAGCGCGGCTTCGGGAATCACGCGCGCGAGGCTGACCATCTTCACGATCGTGATCAGCACGCCGAGCATGAACACTTCGATCATCCCCCACGGGCGCACGAACTGGATCGCGCGCATGACGCGGTTGAACGCAACCGGCACGTAGCCGGCGCGCAGCGGCACCAGCACGTAGAGCAGCGCGACCAGCTCGGTCAACGGGAACAGGATGGTCGAACAAAACACCATCACCGCGACGATCTGCATGTCTTCGTCCCAAAGTGCGACGAGCGCGCCGAACAGCGTGGTCTGCGACGTGATGCCGTTGGTTTCGAGTTCGACGATCGGAAAGCCCTGCGCGATCACGAAGGTGATCAGCGCCGCGAGCGTCATCGCGCAAATGTTGTCGAGCTTGCGCGACACGCCGCGATAGAGCGTCGCGCGGCAGCGCGGACAGCGCGCCGCTGTGCGCCCGACAAGCCGTGGCTTGCGGAACAGCGTATCGCATTCATGGCACGCGATCAGATTGTCATGTTCCATACGGCAGAAGGGCTAACGGAGTGAGAGGCGGCGGGCAACGTCGAATCTTGGGCCGGTCCGGCGATGTGGAGCAATAGTACCAAACGCGGCTTCGCGGCCGCGCCGGCCAGCGCAGGGGGGCGCGGAGCGCGGACCGCGAGCGCCGATCTGGACGGTCTCGGCATTCGGAAGTCTTACACGACTCCGCATGGCTCTGACAGTCTCCGTCCCTTATTGATCAACGGCGGCCGGGCAATGTCGCAAAATTCGGACCCGCCTTGCTCAACACCACTGCAGCCAGCTTTTTGCGCATGGGGTAGCATGGCGGCCTTGGCGTGTACCGCAGCGGACATGTCCTGGCCAGAAGGAGCGATGCCGGTCGCATCGAGGCCCGGGAATAGCAGGGCAAGCTGCGCCGTTAACCTCTCTTAGCTTGCGTTGATCTGTCATGGCACTCAATTCTTCGTTTGGCAGTCGGGAGTCGTACACGCGCACCGCGATCGCGTTTCACTGGCTGATCGCGCTTTTGATCGTGTGCGGCTTCGCGCTCGGCTGGGTGATGACCGATATCCCGGGCTTCACGCCCACCAAGCTGCGCTATTTCTCCTGGCACAAATGGATCGGCGTGACGGTGTTCGCGCTCGCGATCCTGCGCATTCTGTGGCGCGCGACTCACACGGCCCCAACGCTGCCGCGCCGCATGCCGGCCTGGCAGCGCGGCGCCGCGCATCTCGTGCATCTGCTGCTGTACGTGCTGATGATCGCGATTCCCGCTTCCGGCTACCTCTATAGTTCGGCGGCGAATGTGCCGGTGGTGTACCTCGGGCTGATCCCGCTGCCGCGTCTGATCGCGCCGGACCCGCACCTCAAGGAACTGCTGAAGAACCTGCATATCGTGCTGAATTACACGTTGCTCGTGCTGGTCGCGCTGCATGTGGCCGGTGCGCTCAAGCATCAATGGCTGGACCGCGACGGCCTGCTGTCGCGCATGCTCCCTTTCCTCAAATAAGGACAAACATGAAGGTCTCGTTTTATCGCTACATGCTCGCCGCGTTCGCCGCGGCCTCGCTGACCGCGGCCGGCAGCGCGCTCGCGCAGGTGGACGTCGCGAAGAGTTCGGTGACGGCCACTTCGAAGCAGATGAACGTGCCGGTGGAAGGCAAATTCGGCAAATTCACCGCCCAGGTCAAGTTCGATCCGGCCAAACCCGCCGATGGCAGCGCGCAACTCAGCATCGACGTGGCGAGTTACGATCTCGGCGACGAGAGCTACAACGATCAGGTGCGCGGCAAGGAATGGTTCGACGCGAAGACCTATCCGAGCGCCACCTTCGTGTCTAGCGCGATCGCGCCGGCCGGCGGCAATCAGTTCAAGGTGACCGGCAAGCTGACCATCAAAGGCAAATCGCAGACGGTGGTGGTGCCGGTCACGGTGAGCCAGCAGGGTGCGACACAGACCTTCGACGGCTCGTTGCCGATCAAGCGCTCGCAATTCGACATCGGCACCGGCGAATGGAAAGACACGTCTGTGGTCGCCGATGACGTCGTGATCAAGTTTCATATCGTCGCCGCGCACAAGTGACACGTGCGGCGCGCTTGATGTCCGCTGCGCCGCCTGGGCGCGGCCATATTTTCACCGGAACTAGGAGCATGAATTGAAAACATCCATGTTGATCGCGGTTGGCGCACTGGCTTCTTCCTTCTCGCTCGGCGCGTTTGCCGCCGACACCTATCAGCTCGACCCGACCCACACGTATCCGAGCTTCGAGGCGGATCACTTCGGCGGCCTGTCGACGTGGCGCGGCAAGTTCACGAAAAGCTCCGGCACGGTGACGCTCGACCGCGCGGCGAAGACCGGCACCGTGGACGTGACGGTCGATCCCGCTTCGGTCCAGACGGGCAACAGCAAGCTGGACGACCATCTGAAGACGGATGCGTTCTTCGACGTCGCCAAGTACCCGGCGGTGACCTACAAGGGCACTGACATCAAATTCGACGGCGATAAGCCGGTGGAAGTGATCGGCAACCTGACGCTGCGCGGCGTGACCAAGCCGCTGAATCTGAAGATCGAGTCGTTCAAGTGCATGCAGCATCCGGTGCTCAAGCGCGAAGTGTGCGGCGTCGAAGCGAGCGCGCAATTCAACCGCGCCGACTACGGGATGGATTTCGGCACCAAGTACGGCTTCAGCATGGAGACGAAGCTGCATATTCAGTCCGAGGGCATCAAGCAATAAGCGCTTTCAGTGCTTCTCGCGTCTTTGAGTATCGGTATCGAATAGCGTAAGGGCGTTGCGCCGCAACGCAACGCAACGCCAAAAAACCGCTTCGTTCGCTTTGCGACGAAGCGGTTTTTTCTTGTCTGCATGGCGCGCCGGACGCCTTATGCGGCACCGCATCCAATTTGCCGCTCGCGTCGAATTATTTTTCCAGTTAAATAGAGCGCTGGCATCGTACCGGCTATGCGCGTATCCGGTCCGGCAATATCGGGCGCACCAGGCCCGCATCGATAATATTTCGCGCGAACCGGAGATCTGGATGAACGCAACGACAGCAACAGGCATCGTGGGAAGCCGGCGCAATTCATGGCGCGCGGTGATCGCCGCGTCGATCGGCAATGCGCTCGAATGGTTCGACCTGGTGGTGTACGGCTTTTTCGCGGTGACCATCGCGAGGCTGTTTTTTCCGGCTGGCAACGACACGGTCTCGCTGCTGCTGACGCTCGGCACCTTCGGCGTGTCGTTCTTCATGCGGCCGCTCGGGGCGATCGTGATCGGCGCGTATGCGGACCGCGCGGGGCGCAAGGCCGCGCTCACGCTGTCGATCCTGCTGATGATGAGCGGCACGCTGATCATCGCGATCTTGCCGACTTATCAAAGCATCGGCCTCGCCGCGCCGGTGATCCTCGTGATCGCGCGTCTGATGCAGGGCTTTTCGGCCGGCGGCGAGTTCGGCAGCGCGACCGCTTTTCTGGCGGAACACGTGCCGGGGCGGCGCGGCTTCTTCGCGAGCTGGCAGGTGGCGAGCCAAGGTCTGACGACGCTTCTCGCCGCCGGCTTCGGCGTACTGCTCACCGGAAGCCTCGCGCCCGAACAGATGGCGGCCTGGGGCTGGCGCGTGCCGTTCGTCTTCGGTCTGCTGATCGGGCCGGTCGCCTGGTACATTCGCACGAAGCTCGACGAGACGCCTGAGTTCCTCGCTGCGGAAACGACCACGACGCCGTTGCGCGACACCTTCGCGAGCCAGAAGCTGCGGCTGCTGATCGCCATCGGTGTGGTGGTGCTCGGCACCGTATCGACGTATCTGGTGCTGTTCATGCCGACCTATGGCGTGAAGCAGTTGGGGCTCTCGCCGTCGGTGTCGTTCGCCGCGATTGCGCTGACCGGCGTGATCCAGATGATGTTCTCGCCGATGATCGGCCACCTGTCGGACCGGCATGGGCGCACCACGATCATGCTGGTCCCGGCGCTGCTGCTGCTCGTGCTGATCTACCCGGCGTTTCTTTATCTGATCGCGCATCCGAGCTTTGGCACCCTGATCGCGCTGCAGATCGTGTTCGGCTTTCTGATGACCGGCTACTTCGCGGCGCTGCCGGGTTTGCTCTCCGAGATGTTCCCGGTGCAGACGCGTACGACCGGCATGTCGCTCGCGTATAACATCGCCGTGACGATCTTCGGCGGCTTCGGGCCGTTCATTATCGCTTGGCTGATCAGTGCCACGGGTTCGAAGGCTGCGCCGAGCTACTACCTGATTTTTGCCGCGGCGGTGAGTCTCACGGCATTAATGGCGGCGCGTCGCAAGCTGGGGTTTCGCTGACGCAAGGCCACGGCGGCGGTAAACGCAAAAGGCCGGTTCCGAAGAACCGGCCTTTTGCATCAGCGAAATCCGCTGCTACAGCAGAATCAAACTTGCGCACCCGCGTTCGGATCGTTCGGATCGGTGCGGTCCTTCTTGTCCTTCAGCAGATCTTCGCGCTTCACGCCGAGCCACATCGCGAGCGCGGCAGCCACGAACACCGACGAATAGATACCGAACAGAATACCGACCGTCAGTGCCAGAGCGAAGTAGTGCAGCGTCGGGCCGCCGAACAGGAACATCGACAGCACCATCATCTGCGTACAGCCGTGCGTGATGATGGTTCGCGACATCGTGCTGGTGATCGCGTGGTTGATCACCTCGATCACGGTCAGCTTGCGCTCGCGGCGGAAGGTCTCGCGAATCCGGTCGAAGATAACGACCGACTCGTTCACCGAATAGCCGAGCACCGCGAGCACCGCGGCCAGCACCGACAGCGAGAACTCCCACTGGAAGAACGCGAAGAAGCCGAGAATGATTACCACGTCGTGCAAGTTCGCGATCACGCCGGCCACCGCGTACTTCCATTCGAAGCGGAACGACAGGTAGATCACGATGCCGATCACCACGCACGCGAGCGCGAGCAGGCCGTCGGTGGCGAGTTCCTTGCCGACCTGCGGGCCGACGAACTCTACGCGCTGCAACTGCACCTGCGGGGTGTCGGCCTTCAGCGCGCTCATTACCTGGTCGCTCTGTTGCGCGGACGTGTAGCCCTGCTTGAGCGGCAGACGGATCAGCACGTCGCGCGAGGTGCCGAAGTTCTGCACCTGGGCATCAGCGTAACCGAGCTTGGCGAGCGTGCCGCGCACCGGGTCCAGCGGCGCCGCGCCCGGATACTGCACTTCGATCACGGTGCCGCCGGTGAACTCCACCGACAGATGCAGCCCGCGATGTACGAGGAAGAACACAGCGGCAAGGAACGTCAGCAGCGAGATTGCGTTGAAGATCAACGCACGCTGCATGAACGGAATGTCTTTGCGAAAACGGAAAAATTCCATGGTCTTGTTCTCCGGGACTCAGCGGGATGAACCCGGTTTCTGCGGCGTGTTCGACGAACCCGACCCATTGCGGCGACGCACGGTCGGCTTGCCGGCACGCGCCTGCGCGCCGGCCGGGGCCTTCGGCTTCGCCGTGGCCGCAGCGATGGCTTGCGCGGTGTCGGTTGCGGCGTCGTTGTTGCCGAGGTAGGCGGAGGAGCCCGCGGGCGCCGTTTCCGGACGCCATACCTGGCCGATCGCCAGCGTTTTCAGCTTCTTCTTGCCGCCGTACCACCAGTTGACCAAGCCGCGCGAGAAGAACACCGCCGAGAACATCGACGTCAGAATGCCGATACAGTGGACCATCGCGAAGCCGCGCACCGGGCCGGAGCCGAACGCGAGCAGCGCGAGACCGGCGATCAGCGTGGTGACGTTGGAGTCGAGAATCGTCGCCCAGGCATGCGCGTAGCCGTTCTGGATCGCCAACTGCGGCGGCGCGCCGTGGCGCAGCTCTTCACGCACGCGTTCGTTGATCAGCACGTTCGCGTCGATCGCCATACCGAGCGCGAGCGCGATAGCGGCGATACCCGGCAGCGTCAGCGTGGCCTGCAGCATCGACAGCACCGCGATCAGCAGCAGCAGGTTCACGGACAGGCCGATCATCGAGATCACGCCGAACAGCATGTAGTACGCGATCATGAACACGGCGATCGCCGCGAAGCCCCACACCACCGAGTGAAAGCCCTTCTTGATGTTGTCGGCGCCCAGGCTCGGGCCGATCGTGCGTTCTTCGATGATTTCCATCGGCGCGGCGAGCGAACCGGCGCGCAGCAGCAGCGCGAGGTCGGCGGCGGCTTGCGGTGTGGGCTGGCCGGTGATCTGGAAGCGGTCGCCCAGTTCCGACTGGATGGTCGCCACCGTCAGCACTTCGCCCTTGCCGCGCTCGAACAGCACCATCGCCATCGGCTTGCCGATGTTGTCGCGCGACACGCTGCGCAGCGCGCGGCCACCGGCCGAGTCGAGGCGCAGGCTGACCGAGGGACGCTGATGTTCGTCGAAGCCCGCCGACGCGTCGATGATCCGGTCGCCCGTGAAGATGACCTGCTTGCGCAGCAGCACCGGCGTCTGGTTGCCTTGCGTGAACAGCTCGTCGCCCGGCGGCACCGGGTCGGACGGATTCGGATGCGTGTTGACCGGATCGGCGAGGCGCGCTTCGAGCGTCGCCGTGCGGCCGATGATGTCCTTCGCCTTGGCCGTGTCCTGCACGCCCGGCAGCTCGACCACGATGCGGTCCGCGCCTTGCTGCTGGATCACCGGCTCGGCCACGCCGAGTTCGTTCACGCGGTTATGCAGCGTGGTGATGTTCTGCTTGAGCGCGGCGTCCTGTACGGCTCGCTGCACCGCCGGCGTGAACGTGCCGACCAGTTGCAGACCGCCATCCTGGCCAGGTTCCGTGGCCCACTGGAGTTCGCTGATGCTACGGTTGAGCAGCTTGAGCGCCGCGTCTGCCGTGGCCTGATCGGCCAGATTGACCACCACCGACTGGCCCACGCGATTCACGCCGCCGTCGCGCACGTTGTTGTCGCGCAGCATCGTGCGCACGTCCGACGCGTCCGAGTCGAGCTTCTTGTTGAGCGCGCCGGCCATGTCCACTTGCAGCAGGAAGTGCACGCCGCCGCGCAGATCGAGACCGAGGTACATCGGCAGCGCATGCAGCGCGGACAGCCAGGTCGGCGATGCGCTTTGCAGGTTCAGCGCGACGATGAACTGCGGATCGGTCGGATCGCTATTCAGCGACTTTTGCAGCAGGTCCTTGACGCGCAACTGCGTGTCGGTGTCCGGCAGCCGCACGCGAATATTCGCGTTGGTCGTCGAGTTGTCGAACGTGACGGCGGTCGGCTTGATCTGATTGGCGGCGAGCGCGGCTTCGACTGCGGCCAGCGTGGTCGAGTCGAGCCTGACCGTTGCCTTGCCGCTCGACACCTGCACCGCCGGCGCTTCGCCGAACAGGTTGGGCAGCGTGTACACGAGGCCGATGACCAGAGCCACCAGCATCACGGCGTATTTCCAGAGGGGGTAGCGATTCATGAGTGGTCCAACGGGAAGGTTGGCTTGGAAGCGATGCGTCCGGCGATGAGCGCGGGCGATTCAGCACTGGATTGCGTGGATCGCCGGCGAGGCCGCGCCGGACGCGAGAGAGCAGGCCTTACAGCGACTTGATCGTGCCCTTCGGGAGAATCGTCGTGACCGACGCTTTTTGCACGGTGATTTCCGTGCCTTCCGAGATTTCGACGCCGACGTAAGCTTCACCCACCTTGGTCACCTTGCCGACGATGCCGCCGTTCGTCACCACTTCGTCGCCCTTGGCCATCGCGGCGAGCATGTTGCGATGCTCCTTCTGGCGCTTCATTTGCGGGCGAATCATGATGAAGTACAGCACGCCGAACATCAGGATCAGCGGCAGGAAACTCATCAGGTTCGATTCAATGCCACCTGTTGCTGTGCCTTGGGCAAAGGCATTGGAAATGAACGACACGTTGGTCTCTCCGTTATCAGTCAAACGATCAAAAAAATCAGCCGATTATTCTACCACCGGCCAGACGCGGGTCGACGCGGCGAATCGGCTTTGCGATCAAACGTTTAAAGCCTTTTGCGCCGGGTCGCGAAAGTTGATTGTAAGGTTTTCGTCGTCAGGCGCGCGGATTCTTCGGTTGAATCCGCCGCCGGAGGCCGTCATGGCGCCTGTTCGACGCCGCGCGCGCGGTTCTCGTGGAAGCGTTTGCGGAACGGCTCGAACATTTTCGCGTCGATCGCGTCGCGGATTTCCTGCATCAGTTCGAGGTAGTAATGCAGGTTGTGGATCGTGTTCAGCTGCGCGCCGAGGATTTCGCCGACGCGGTGCAGGTGATGCAGATAGCCGCGCGTGAAATTGCGGCAGGTGTAGCAGCCGCATTGCTCGTCGAGCGGGCGCAGCGAATTCTTGTGGGTGGCGTTGCGGATCTTGAGGTCGCCGAAACGCGTGAACAGCCAGCCGTTGCGCGCGTTGCGGGTCGGCATCACGCAGTCGAACATGTCGACGCCGGCCGCGACCCCTGCCACCAGGTCTTCCGGCGTGCCGACGCCCATCAGGTAGTGCGGCTTGTCGGCCGGCAGCTTCGGGCCGATGTGGTTCAGCACGCGCATCATGTCTTCCTTCGGCTCGCCGACCGACAGCCCGCCGATCGCGAGGCCGTGAAAGTCCTTTTCCGCGAGGCCCGCCAGCGACTCGTCGCGCAGGTCCTCGAACATGCCGCCCTGGACGATGCCGAACAGCGCATTCGGATTGCCTAGCCGCCTGAACTCGTCGATCGAGCGCTGCGCCCAGCGCATCGACATGCGCATCGAATCGGCTGCTTCCTTGTGCGAGGTCGGCACGTTGTTGGTCGCGTACGGCGTGCATTCGTCGAACTGCATCACGATGTCCGAGTTCAGCACCTTCTGGATCTGCATCGATACTTCGGGCGACAGGAACAGCTTGTCGCCATTGATCGGCGACGCGAACGTGACGCCGTCTTCGGTGATCTTGCGCAGGTCGCCGAGCGAGAACACCTGGAAGCCGCCGGAGTCCGTCAGGATCGGCTTTTTCCAGCCCATGAAGCCGTGCAGGCCGCCGTGCGCCTCGATGGTCTCCAGACCGGGGCGCAGCCACAGGTGGAAGGTGTTGCCGAGGATGATCTGCGCGTGCATTTCCTCGAGCTCGCGCGGCTGGACCGCCTTCACCGTGCCGTAGGTGCCGACCGGCATGAAGATCGGCGTTTCCACCACGCCGTGATTGAGCGTGACGCGGCCGCGGCGCGCCTGGCCGTCGGTGCCGAGCAGTTCGAATTTGAGGCCGTTGGCGGGGCGCTCGGTGGTCGTTGTTTGTTGCGATTGATGACCGGGGGTCATGAATAACTCCAGTGCTACCGGAAGACAGTCCGGCGCAAATGTTGAAACGCCGCAGGAAGGGTTCGCGGCGGCACAGGGAACTGCAAAAACTTCAAAACGGAGGGGGCGGTTTCAGACGTCGCGCCGCGTGAGCAGCATCGCGTCGCCGTAACTGAAGAACCGGTAACGCTGCTCGATCGCGTGACGATACGCCGCGCGAATCGTCTCGACGCCGGCGAACGCCGATACCAGCATGAGCAACGTCGACTTCGGCAAATGGAAATTGGTCACCAGCCGGTCGACCACCCGGAACCTGTAGCCCGGCGTGATGAAGATGTCGGTTTCCGTGCTGGCCGCGGCAAGCGGGCGGCCGGCGGCTTCGGCGTCGCGCGCGGCGGCTTCGAGCGCGCGCATCGAGGTCGTGCCCACCGCGATCACGCGGTTGCCGCGTGCGCGCGTCGCCGCGATCTTGTCGGCAAGCGATTGCGGCAGGTGATACCACTCGCTGTGCATCTTGTGCTCGGCGAGATTCTCGACCCGCACCGGCTGGAAGGTGCCCGCGCCGACGTGCAGCGTCAGCGTCGCGCGCTCCACGCCGCGGGCGTCGAGTTGCGCGAGCAGCGTGTCGTCGAAATGCAGGCCGGCGGTGGGCGCGGCCACCGCGCCGGGGTTCTGCGCGAACACGGTCTGGTAGCGGGTCTCGTCGGTCGAGTCGGGATCGTGCTCGATGTACGGCGGCAACGGCAGGCGGCCAAATTGCTCGATCAGCGTCAGGCAGTCGTCGGGGAAGTGCAGCGTGTAGAACGGCTCGACCCGCTCGCCGACCGTGACGTCGAACGCGTCCGCGAGACGGATCGTGGTGCCCGGCTGCGGGCTCTTGCTCGCGCGAATCTGCGCGAGCGCCGTACGCTCGCCGGTGAGGCGCTCCACCAGCACTTCGATCTTGCCGCCACTGGCCTTCTGGCCGAGGAACCGCGCCTTCAGGACTTTGGTATCGTTGAAGACCAGCAGATCGCCGGGCTCGATGCACTCGGGCAGGTTGCCGAAGCGCCGGTCGATCAGACGCGCGGCGTCGCCCGTGTTGTCCACTTCGAGCAGACGGCTGGCGCTGCGCTCGGGCAGCGCGACTTGCGCGATCAGCTCGGGCGGCAGATCGAAATCGAAATCGGAAAGCGTAAACATGCGAACGACTGGAAGCGAATTGAAACTGAATTGAGCCGAAGCCGGAACCGGGCGGCTATGATTGCGGGACGCCAGAGCGGCCCGCGCGCCCGCGCGCTGTATGGCGGCGAAACCTTTGACAGCCGATATTGTACTTGCGAAGCAGCCCATGCCTTTGTCCGACCGCCGATTGTCCTCCGCTACCGATGAAGCGGGCGCCGAACCTAAGCGCCGCGTCGCACGGGGCAGCGCGGCGGCGCAGGTGAGCGAGGCCGGCGCCGACGTATTGGCGACGCAAAAGGCGAGCGCCGGGTCTGAAGGTGAAGCCGCGGGTGAAAACCTGGGCGAAAACGCCGGTGAGAAGCCCGCTGATCCGTTCGGTGACAAGCCCGCCGGCAAGCCCGCTGGCAAAGCCACCGCGAAGCCGGCCGCCAAGGGCGCCGTCAAAACCACCGACAAGCTCGCCAAACTCGGCCTCACGCGCGACATCGACCTCGTGCTGCATCTGCCGATGCGCTACGAGGACGAAACCTCGCTGACGCCAATCGGCCAACTGCTGCCGGGCGGCATCGCGCAAACCGAAGGCGTCGTGTTCGACAACGAGATCGCGTACCGGCCGCGCCGGCAGTTGCTGGTGAAGCTGCACGACGACGCAGGCGACGAACTCGTGCTGCGTTTTCTGAACTTCTACGGCTCGCAGGTCAAGCAGATGGCGATCGGCGCGCGGCTGCGGGTGCGCGGCGATGTGCGCGGCGGCTTCTTCGGGATGGAGATGGTGCATCCGGCGGTGCGCGTCGTCGACGAAGATACGCCGCTGCCGCAGGCGCTCACGCCGGTCTACCCGAGCACCGCGGGCGTCACGCAGGCGTATCTGCGCAAATCGATCGACAACGCATTGGCGCGCACGTCGCTGCCGGAGTTGCTGCCCGAGCCGGTCGCGCAAGCGTTCCTGCAGCCGCTCGGCGTGCCGTCGCTGATGGACGCCGTGCGCACGCTGCATCATCCGGGCGCGCAATCCGACGAGACCGCGCTGATCGACGGCACGCATCCGGCGTGGGTGCGCATCAAGTTCGAGGAGCTGCTCGCGCAGCAGATGTCGCTCAAGCGCGCGCACGAAGAGCGCCGCACGCGCGCCGCGCCCGCCATGCCGCGCCGCAAGCTGGGCGACGAGTCCGCGCTGGTGGCGCGCCTGCTGAAGGCGCTGCCGTTTTCGCTGACGGCGGCGCAGGAGCGCGTCGGCGGCGAGATCGCGCTCGATCTGACGCAGCCTCATCCGATGCAGCGGCTGCTGCAAGGCGACGTCGGCAGCGGCAAGACGATCGTCGCCGCGCTGGCCGCCGCGCAGGCCATCGACGCCGGCTACCAGGCCGCGCTGATGGCGCCGACCGAAATCCTCGCCGAGCAGCACGCGCGCAAGCTGCGCGGCTGGCTGGAGCCGCTCGGCGTGAGTGTCGCGTGGCTGGCGGGCAGTCTGAAGACCAAGGAAAAGCGCGCCGCAATCGAAGCCGCCGCGCTCGGCACCGCGCAGCTCGTGATCGGTACCCACGCGATCATTCAGGACGCGGTGGAGTTCGCCCGCCTCGGGCTCGTGATCGTCGACGAACAGCACCGCTTCGGCGTCGCGCAACGGCTCGCGCTGCGCGCCAAGGCGCAAAACGCCGCCGACGGCGCGAGCGACTTCCAGCCGCATCAACTGATGATGTCCGCGACGCCGATTCCGCGCACGCTCGCGATGACCTATTACGCCGACCTCGATGTGTCGACCATCGACGAATTGCCCCCCGGACGCACGCCGATCCTGACCAAGCTCGTGTCCGACGCGCGGCGCGACGAGGTGACTGGCCGCGTGCGCGAGGCGGCGTTGACGGGGCGTCAGGTGTACTGGGTGTGTCCGCTGATCGAGGAAAGCGAGACCTTGCAGTTGCAGACCGCAGTCGAGACTTACGAGACGCTGGTCGCCGCGCTGCCCGAGCTGAATGTCGGCCTCGTGCACGGGCGTCTTACGCCCGCCGAGAAGGCGGCCGTGATGGAGGCGTTCACCCGCAACGAAGTGCAGCTGCTGGTCGCGACCACGGTGATCGAAGTGGGGGTCGACGTGCCGAATGCGTCGCTGATGGTGATCGAGCATGCGGAGCGCTTCGGCCTTGCGCAGCTGCATCAGCTGCGCGGCAGGGTGGGGCGCGGTAGCGCGGCGTCGGTGTGCGTGCTGCTTTACACGGGACCGCTGTCGATGACAGCGCGTGCCCGCTTGCAGACCATGCGCGAGACGACCGACGGCTTCGAGATCGCGCGGCGCGACCTCGAGATTCGCGGACCGGGCGAGTTTCTGGGCGCTCGCCAGTCGGGAGCGGCGATGCTGCGGTTTGCCGATCTCGAAAACGACCAGTGGTTGATCGACCCCGCCCGCGAGGCAGCCGCGGTTTTGCTCGACAAATATCCCGAGGTGGTGCTGCGGCATCTGGCGCGGTGGCTCGGCGCGCGTGAGCAGTACCTGAAGGCGTGATTCTGGTTTGATGTCGGCCAGCGTGCGGGTGGCTGTCGGAAGGATCTTCCCCTAAGTCAGCCCGCCCGCCAAAAAACCAGAGGTTGGCGAACCGACCCTATAGGTGTATAACTAGAACCTATCAAATTCATCGCACTGATTGGTCCCCGAATGACGCTCACCGAATTGAAATACATCGTTGCAGTTGCCCGCGAGCGGCACTTCGGCCGGGCCGCTGAAGCGTGCTTCGTCAGCCAGCCGACTCTGTCGGTGGCGATCAAGAAGCTCGAAGACGAACTGAACGTGCAGATTTTCGAGCGCGGCACCAGCGAAGTCAGTGTCACGCCGATCGGCGAGCAGATCGTCACGCAAGCCCAGCGCGTGCTCGAACAGACGCTCGCAATCAAGGAAATCGCCAAACAGGGCAAAGACCCGCTGGTCGGGCCGCTGCGGCTCGGCGTGATCTACACAATCGGGCCGTACCTGTTGCCCACGTTCGTCAAGCAGATGATCAAGCGCGTCCCGCAGATGCCGTTGATGCTGCAGGAAAATTACACGCTCAAGCTGATCGAACTGCTCAAGCAGGGCGAAATCGACGTCGCGGTCATGGCGCTGCCGTTCCCTGAAACGGGTCTGATGCTGCGTCCGCTGTATGACGAACCGTTCGTCGTCGCGCTGCCGTCCGGCCACGCGTGGGAAAACCGCCAGAAAATCGACGCCGACGATCTGAAGCAGGAAACCATGCTGCTGCTCGGCAGCGGCCACTGTTTCCGCGACCACGTGCTCGGCGTGTGCCCGGAACTGATGCGTTTTTCGCAGAACGCCGACGGCATCCAGAAGACTTTCGAAGGGTCGTCGCTGGAGACCATCCGTCATATGGTCGCGAGCGGCGTCGGGATTACCGTGCTGCCGCGCATGTCGGTGCATGAGGTCAAGCCGCATGCGGGCGGCATCGACGCGGGCCTGCTCAGCTACGTCGCGTTCGACGAACCCGTGCCGGATCGCCGCGTCGTGCTGGCGTGGCGCAAGAGCTTTACGCGCATGCCCGCGATCGACGCCATTTGCGACGCGATCAGCGCCTGCGAACTGCCTGGCGTGAAGAAGCTCGATCTGCCCGCCGCCGTCAGTTGAGATTTCGCATCTCTTGTAGCAACGCTGGCTGCGGGTGCGGACGCCCGCAGCCAGCTTGGCGCCCGTTCCGCGCGTGCGGAAAACCGCGAAGCCTATCGAATAGATAGAATCAATCAACCACTAGTATTTAATAGCGTTGCTATAGTTTCCTCCATGGATCGCCCGATCCCTTATTTGTTCGATAAGACCGGAGGACATCATGACGCAGCCGAATTCGCAGCCAATCCACGCTCTCTTTGCTCAACCGGTCGGCGCCGTTGCCGGCGGCGTGAGCGCATTGGCGCCAGGCATGCGCACCGTCGCGTTCTCCCTGCTGGTCGATCGGGCCTTGTCCGCCTGACGCATCAGTTCGCAACAGATTCCGGCATCCGTGTGCCGCGGCTCTTTCCCTATTCGTTTCGATAAACCCCACAGGAGTGACGCATGTCCGAACGTAAGCTCACCAATGCTGGCGGCGCACCCGTCGCCGACAATCAGAACTCGATGACCGCCGGCGCGCGCGGCCCGGTCGTCTTGCAAGACGTCTGGTTGCTCGAAAAGCTCGCCCATTTCGATCGCGAAGTGATTCCCGAACGCCGCGTGCACGCCAAGGGTTCGGGCGCCTTCGGCACGCTGAAGGTCACGCACGACATCTCGCGCTACACGAAGGCCAAGGTATTCGCGCAAGTCGGCAAGGAAACGCCGCTTTTCATGCGCTTTTCGACGGTGGCCGGCGAACGCGGCGCGGCCGACGCGGAACGCGATGTGCGCGGCTTCTCGATCAAGTTCTACACGGAGGAGGGCAACTGGGACGTGGTCGGCAACAACACGCCGGTGTTCTTCATTCGCGATCCGCTGAAGTTTCCGGACTTCATCCACACGCAAAAGCGCGATCCGTACACCAACATGCGCAGCAATGTCGCCGCGTGGGATTTCTGGTCGCGTCATCCGGAGTCGCTGCATCAGGTCACGATTCTGATGAGCGACCGCGGCATTCCGCGCAATTACCGGCAGATGCACGGCTTCGGTTCGCACACGTACTCGTTTATCAACGCGAACAACGAGCGCTTCTGGGTGAAGTTCCACTTCAAGTCGCTGCAAGGCATCGAAAACTTCACCGATGCCGAAGCGGCACAGGTGGTCGCGCAAGACCGTGAAAGCGCGCAACGCGATCTGGTCGGCAATATCGACGCGGGCAACTTCCCGAAATGGCGCTTCGCGATTCAGGTGATGCCCGAAGCGGAAGCGGCGAACTATCGCTTCAATCCGTTCGACATCACGAAAGTGTGGTCGCAAAAGGACTATCCGTTGATCGATGTCGGCACGATCGAGCTGAACCGCAATGCCGCGAACTATTTCGCGGATGTGGAGCAGGCGGCATTCACGCCGGCCAACGTGGTGCCCGGCATCGGCTTCTCGCCGGACCGTCTGTTGCAAGGCCGGCTGTTCTCGTACGGCGACACGCAGCGCTATCGCCTCGGCATCAATCACCACCAGATTCCGGTGAATGCCCCGCGCGTGCCGAGCCCGCATTCGTTCCATCGCGACGGCGCGATGCGCTCGGACGGCAATCTCGGCGGCAACGTGAACTACGAGCCGAACCGCTTCGGCGACTTCGCGCAGGACCCGAACGCGTCGGAGCCGCCGCTCGCGGCGGGCGCGGTGGATCGCTACGATCATCGCGCGGACGATGACTACTACACGCAGCCGGGCATGTTGTTCGCGCTGTTCGACGCGGCGCAACGGCAGCGTCTGTTCGGCAACATCGCGCGGCATATCGACGGTGTGCCGCAGGACATCGTCGCACGGCAGATCGAGCATTTCCGCCGCGCCGATCCGGCTTACGCGGAAGGTGTGATCGCCGCTATGGCCGAGCTGGCCGAAGGCCGGAAGAAGTAATCAACTAGCGGCTGAAACTGGTTGAAGTGCTGCAGTAAAGCGGGACGCGTCCGCGTCCCGCTGGTAACGATACGAAGCAATACGAAGCGGGAGTACGGTCATGATCCAGACGATGATTGCCGCGCCAGGCGGCTCGCGGGCCGCACGCGGTGCGCAAGGGCAACAGACGTTCATGCTGCGCAAGGCGGTCGGTTTCGCGATCGTCGCGAGCGGCCTCGCGGTGCTTGTCGTGCAGGCGTTGCAGCACGCGCTGGGCGGCTGATCGCAGCCCGGCCGCCCATGCGGCAGGCGAGCGCACGTCACGCGAACGCAGCGGATTTCCAGGCTAAACTGTCGAGCGTTCGATGTTTCGCGTTTACCATCCGCAAAACCGCCACTTTGCCGACCGGTTCGTATCACTCTTCAAAGGAGTCATCATGGCCAAGAAAGAAGCCGCAGTCGTACAGCACGTCAATATCGGGATCAGCGACAAGGATCGCAAGAAGATTGCAGAAGGGCTGTCGCGTTTGCTCGCCGACACCTACACGTTGTACCTGAAGACCCACAACTTCCACTGGAACGTCACGGGTCCGATGTTCAATACGCTGCACCTGATGTTCGAAACGCAATACAACGAACTCGCGCTGGCAGTCGATTCGATCGCCGAACGCATCCGCGCGCTGGGTGTGCATGCCCCGGGCAGCTACAAGGATTTCGCGAAGCTGTCGTCGATTCCGGAAGCGGACGGCGTGCCGGCCGCAGAAGAAATGATCCGCCAACTGGTGGAAGGCCAGGAAGCCGTCGTGCGTACCGCACGCGAGATTTTCCCGTCGACGGAAGCCGCCAACGACGAGCCGACCGCCGATCTGCTGACGCAACGCATGCAGACGCACGAAAAGACCGCCTGGATGTTGCGCTCGATGCTGGCCTAAGCATTACCGCGCCGCTCAACTTGATGAGCGAGCCGCCTTCATTCAGGCGCTCACGTGTCGCACTGAAACAGAACCAAGCCTTCCCTTGCGGAAGGCTTTGTTTTTTCGGCGGCAGTTGGCAGGCCGCTCTCTGAATGAAAGGCGGCCTTTTCGCACCAGGCCAGCGCGGAAGCTTGCCGCCGCCGGCATCCCGTAAAATAGTCGCACCGTCTTCGCACTTCACCGATTCCGCCCATGTTCGCCCGACTTCCTCTGTATCTGCGGCTCGTCCGCATGGACAAGCCGATCGGCAGCCTGCTGCTGCTGTGGCCGACGCTCAACGCACTGTGGATCGCATCCGACGGTCATCCGTCGTGGCCGCTGCTGGTGATCTTCACCGTGGGCACGGTACTGATGCGCTCGGCGGGCTGCGCGATCAACGACTACGCGGATCGTGATTTCGACCGCTACGTGAAGCGCACGGAAAATCGTCCGATCACGTCGGGCAAGATCAAGGCATGGGAAGCGGTCGTGCTGGCGGCGGGATTGTCGCTGCTCGCGTTTCTGCTGATCCTGCCGCTGAATTCGCTGACCAAGGAGCTTTCGGTGGCCGCGTTGTTCGTCGCCGGTTCGTATCCGTTCACCAAGCGTTTCTTTGCGATTCCGCAGGCTTATCTCGGCATCGCGTTCGGCTTTGGCATTCCGATGGCGTTCGCTGCGATTCAGGACCACGTGCCGATGCTTGCGTGGGTGATGCTGCTTGCCAACGTATTCTGGTCGGTCGCGTACGACACCGAATATGCGATGGTCGATCGCGACGACGACATCAAGATCGGCATCCGCACTTCGGCGTTGACGTTCGGCCGCTTCGACGTGGCCGCGATCATGCTGTGCTATGCGGTGACGCTGGGGATTTACGTCGGCATCGGCGTGATGCTCGGTTTCGGCGTGCTGTACTGGCTGGGCTGGGCGGGGGCGGTGGGCTGCGCGGTCTACCACTACACGCTGATTCGTAACCGCGAGCGGATGGCGTGCTTCGCCGCGTTCAGGCATAACAACTGGCTAGGCGGCGCGTTGTTTGCGGGGATTGCCGCGCATTATGCGGTGGCTTCGTTCTGATTCTTGCCGCGCGTCGTGGGCGGCTGCCTGCCTACTTCCGCCTTCTACTCGACACAGATGCCGCAGCGGTTTGTGGCGACACGGCGCGTCGCGTTAATCCTGTTGCGCGGCATCCGCGCTTTTCCATGCCGTAGGCGCCCGCCCAATTCGAACTCGGGCGTTGCGTCCTACGAAGTACTTCCTTTCCCGCCAGGCGAAAGCGTTATCAGGCGCAGTCGCAACTCAAGCTAAAAGCGCCGCGCCAAACGCGCTCACTGCTTGCCGAACTCGTCGCCCATTTCGCGCGCGCGCGCATCGGCGGCGAGCGCGCCGCGCACGATCGCATCCTTGATGCCGCTCGCGTCGAACGACGCCAGCGCCGCGGCCGTCGTGCCGCCCTTCGACGTCACCCGTTCGCGCAACACGCTCGGCGGCTCGTCGGAATTCGCCGCCAGTTGGGCCGCACCGGTGAAGGTCGCGACGGCCAGCGCGCGGCCTTGCGCTTCATCCATGCCGAGCTGGCGCGCGGCTTCCTGCAACGCTTCGATGAAATAGAACACGTAGGCCGGCCCGCTGCCCGAGATCGCGGTGACAGCGTCGATCTTCGCTTCTTCGTCGAACCAGACCGTTTCGCCGACCGCGCCGAGCACCTGCGAAGCGAGCGTGCGGCCCGCTTCGTCGACGCTGCCGGTCGCGACGAGGCCCGTCACCCCCATGCCGATCAGCGCCGGCGTATTCGGCATCACGCGCACGATGCGGCCGTGGCCATTCAGCCAGCGTGACATGTCGCCCATGCGAATGCCCGCGACGATGCTGATCGCCAGTTGCGACGCGCTCAGATGCGGCGCCAGCGCTTGCGCGACGCTCTTCAGGATCTGCGGCTTCACCGCCAGCACGACGGCGTCGTATTCGGCGAGCGCGGCGTCGGCGGCTGCGCCGGTGCGGATGCCGAACTGCTGCTCATTGCGCTTGCGCGCCTCTTCGTTGGGGTCGATCGCGTAGAGGTCTGCGGGGGCGACGCCACGCTTGATGAGGCCGCCGATCAATGCCGCGGCCATGTTGCCGCCGCCGATAAAAGCAATTTTCATGATGTTCCGAATGAGGTTCGGTGAAGAGCCCGCGGAGGCTCGGAAAGGTCAGTGAGAGTAGTCGCGTGCGCCGAAGATCGCGGTGCCGATGCGCACGATCGTCGCGCCTTCGAGCACGGCCGCTTCGAGGTCGCTGGACATGCCCATCGACAGCGTGTCGAGTTCGAGTCCGTCGGCGCGCAGACGCTCGAACAGCTCGCGCAACTGGCGATGCGGTGCACGTTGCGCGTCCGTGTCGCCGGCCGGCTCGGGAATCGACATCAGCCCGCGCAACGTCAGCTTCGGCAACGCGGCGATCTGCTGCGCGACTTCGACCGCCTCGGCAATGCCGACGCCGCTTTTCGATGCCTCGCCGCTGATGTTGACCTGCAAACACACGTTCAGCGGCGGCAGATTGTCAGGGCGCTGCTCGGAGAGCCGTTGGGCGATCTTCAGGCGATCGACCGAATGCACCCAGTCGAAATGCTCGGCGACTGCCCGCGTCTTGTTCGATTGCAAAGGACCGATGAAGTGCCATTCGAGCGACGCGCGCAGATCGGCGAGCGTCTCGATCTTGGCCAGGGCTTCCTGCACGTAGTTCTCGCCGAACGCGCGCTGGCCGGCGGCGTGCGCGGCGCGTACATCGTTGGCGGGGAAGGTCTTCGAGACCGCGAGCAGCGTGACCGAGCACGCGTCGCGCCCGGCCGCGTGCGCGGCCGAGGCGATGCGTTGCCGCACCGCTTCGAGGTTGTGAGTCAGATCGGGCATGGAACGGAACCGGTAGTTCAGCGAATGGCGATCACCGGATTATACGGACAGCATGTGCTCGACCAATTCGATCCAATGCGCGACCGGCGTCGACGTGCCGCTTTGCAGATGCGCAATGCAGCCGACGTTTGCCGACACGATCAACTGCGGCTCCTGTGCGTGCAACCGCTCGAGCTTCTGATCGCGCAGCGCATACGAGAGCCTCGGCTGCGTGAGCGAGTAAGTGCCGGCCGAGCCGCAGCACAGGTGACTGTCCGCGGGCAGGCGCACTTCGACGCCGAGTGCGGTGAGCAGATGCTCGACCTGGCCGCGCACCTGCTGACCATGTTGCAGCGTGCAGGGCGGATGAAACGCCACCGTATGAACCGAGCGGCGGCGCGTGATCGCAGTCAGCGCTTCTTCGAACTCGGGCAGGATCTCCGAGATATCACGCGTCAATTCGACGATGCGGCGCGCCCTTTCCGCATACGCCGGATCGTGGCGCAACAGGTGCGCGTACTCCTTGACCGTCGCGCCGCAGCCGGACGCGTTCATCACGATCGCCTCGACGCCCTGCTCGACATACGGCCACCATGCGTCGATGTTGGCGCGCAGGTCGTCGAGCGCTTCGTCGTTGAAGCCCAGATGCAGGCGGATCGCGCCGCAGCAGCCGGCATCCGGCGCGATCACGGTTTCCACGCCGAGCGCATCGAGCACCCGCGCGGTCGCGATGTTGACGTTCGGCATCATCGACGGTTGCACGCATCCCGCTAGCATCAGCATCTTGCGCGGGTGTTTCGCGCTCGGCCATTCCAGTGGACGCTGCCGCGCGGGCACCTTGTCGCGCAGTTTCTTCGGCAGGACGCGGCGGAAGTGCTGGCCGATGCGCATGGTCGGCGTGAACACCGCGCTGTTCGGCACGAAGGTCGCGAGCAGCCGCCGCGTGAGCCGCTGGCCCAGCGGACGGGTGACTTTCTCTTCAGTGAGCTTGCGGCCGATTTCCACCAGCCGGCCGTATTGCACGCCGGACGGACACGTGGTTTCGCAGGCGCGGCAAGTTAGGCAGCGGTCCAGATGGATCTGGGTGCTGCGCGTGACCGGCGCGCCTTCGACCATCTGCTTGATCAGATAGATGCGCCCGCGCGGGCCGTCGAGTTCGTCGCCGAGCAACTGGTAGGTCGGGCAGGTGGCAGTGCAGAAACCGCAATGCACGCAATTGCGCAGAATGGCGTCGGCTTCGTCGCCATCAGGCGTATTGCGAATGAAGTCCGCGAGGTTGGTTTGCATCGCGTCGCTCAGAAGTCGGGGTAGAGACGGCCGCGATTGAAGATGCGGGCCGGGTCGAAAGCGCTTTTCAGACCGCGATGGATTTTCATCAGCGGCGCGGGCAGCGGGGTGAACACGCCGGCGCTGCGGTCGTAGCCGTGGCCGGTGCGAAAGATCGTGGCATGACCGCCGGCCTGCTTCGCGCTGATGCGCACGGTTTGCGCGTCGGCGTCGGTGATCCACCAGCGCTGGCCGCCGCCCCATTCCATCAATTGGGCGCCGGGCAGTTGCATCGGCTCGGTGATGGACGGCAGCGCGAGACGCCAGAGCGCAGCTTTCGGCGGGATGGCCGCGAAGAACGAGTCGGTCTGCTCGCGCAAGCCGGCCCAGAAACGTTCCGCTTCGACCGCATCCACCACTTCGCCGCCAAGCGATGTGCGCGCCGACTTAACCGCCGCTTCGGCCCCCGCCAGGCGCACTGCGAGCGTACCGTGACGCCACGCGCTCGCGGAGATCGGCAGCGGCCGGCCGCCCCATTCGTTCAGCTTACGAACCGCATCGGTGCCGTTCATGTCGAACTTGAGCGTGGCTTCGGCCTGCGGCAGCGGCAGCACCTTGATCGACAATTCGAGGATCAAACCGAGCGTGCCGAGCGAGCCGGCCATCAGACGCGAAACGTCGTAGCCGGCGACGTTCTTCACCACCTGACCGCCGAAGTGCAATTCCTGCCCCTGACCGTTCATGATGACCGCGCCCAGCACGAAGTCGCGTGCCGCGCCAGCCGCGGCGCGGCGCGGACCGGCGATGCCGGCGGCGATGCAGCCGCCGAAGGTGGCCTGCGGCCCGAAGTGCGGCGGCTCGAAGGCGAGCATCTGATCGTGATCGGCCAGGGCGGCTTCGATCTCCAGCAGGGGCGTGCCCGCACGCGCGGTGATGACCAGTTCCGCCGGATCGTACGCGATGATGCCGCGATAAGCGCGCGTGTCGAGGATGTCACCTTCCAGCGTCTGACCATACCAGTCTTTGGTGCCGCCGCCACGGATGCGCAACGCGTGTCCCTCGGCGCTGGCCGAACGTACGCGTTCCGACCATACGGCGACGATGTCGTCCTCTTCCATGGTGTCCTGCTTCGTTGTGTTTCGTTTGATTGTACCGGGCGGGGGCTCGCTGGCAACCAGGAGCGGACCCGCATCGGGTAATCAGGGTAGGCACCGTGAAACGCCGCCGAAGCGGCCTGGTCATGCGCGGTGGGTACGCTAGAAACGCGGCAGTTCGGGGTGAGGCAGCAGGCCGCCGCGCACGTGCATCTTGCCGTACTCGGCGCAGCGCGCTCGCGTGGGAATGCCCTTGTCGGGGTTCAGCAGGCCAGGTGCGTCGAAGGCTCGCTTGACCGCGTGGAACGTGTCGCGCTCTTCGGGCGAAAACTGCACGCACATCGAATTGATCTTCTCGATGCCGACGCCATGCTCGCCCGTCACCGTGCCGCCCAGTTCGACGCAGGCTTCGAGGATGTCGCAACCGAACGCCTCGGCGCGGTGCCACTCGTCCTGGTCGTTGCCGTTGAAGAGGATCAACGGGTGCATGTTGCCGTCGCCGGCGTGGAACACGTTGATGCAGCGCAGGCGATAGGTTTTCTCCATCGCTTCGATGCGTGCGAGCAGCGGGCCGATACTGCGGCGCGGCACGGTGCCGTCCATGCAGTAGTAGTCCGGTGAAATGCGGCCGGCGGCCGGAAACGCATTTTTGCGGCCGGACCAGAAGCGCAGCCGCTCGGCTTCCGAGCGCGAAATCTGGATGCGAGTGGCGCCCTGTTCGCGCAGCACCGCGGTCATGCGCACGATTTCGTCGGCGACTTCTTCGGGCGTGCCGTCCGACTCGCATAGCAGGATCGCGGCCGCGTCGAGGTCGTAGCCCGCGTTGACGAATTGCTCGACGGCGCGCGTGGCGGGCTTGTCCATCATCTCCAGCCCCGCCGGGATGATGCCCGCGGCGATAATGCCGGCGACCGCGTCGCCGCCTTTCACGACGTCGTCGAAACTGGCCATGATGACCTGCGCGGTTTGCGGCTTCGGGATCAGCTTGACGGTGACCTCGGTGACGATCGCGAACATGCCCTCGCTGCCGATCAGCACGGCGAGCAGATCGAGACCGGGCGCGTCCGGCGCGAGCGAGCCGAATTCGACGACCTCGCCTTCCATCGTCACGGCGCGCACGCGCAATACGTTGTGCACGGTGAGGCCGTACTTGAGGCAATGCACGCCGCCGGAGTTCTCCGACACGTTGCCGCCGATCGTGCAGGCGATCTGCGACGACGGGTCGGGCGCGTAGTACAGCCCATACGGCGCGGCGGCTTCGGAAATCGACAGATTGCGCACGCCCGGCTGCACCGTGGCGGTTCGCGCATACGAGTCGACTTCGACGATCTTCCGGAAGCGCGCGAGCGACACCACCACGCCGTGACGGATCGGCATCGCGCCGCCGGACAAGCCGGTGCCCGCGCCGCGCGGCACGATCGGCACGTCGAGCCGGTGGCAGATCTGCACGATGCGCTGGACCTGCGATTCCGTTTCCGGCAATGCGACCGCGAGCGGCAGACGCCGGTAGGCGGCGAGGCCGTCGCATTCGTAGGCGACGGTGTCTTCCTCGCGGTACAGAAGACAGTGGGTCGGCAACACGGCCATCAGCGCCTGCACGACTTCGCGCTGGCGCTGGGCGAGTACTTCAGGCGTCAGTTCAGCGGGTGCGTTCATGTGACTTGTCTCCTCGTGCCTTTCGCCCATCTTGCTCTTGTTGCGAGCTGTTTTATTTCGCAGGCGGCGCTGCCACGTCGCAACGCCGCCGTGCCTGACAATGCGTCAAGCCGCCCAGGCGAATATCTTGCCCGGGTTCATCAGATTGCGCGGATCGAGTGCATGCTTGATGGAGCGCATGGTGTCGACGGCGACGTCGCCGTGCTCTTCGAGCAGGAAGCCCATCTTGTGCAGGCCGACGCCATGCTCGCCGGTGCAGGTGCCGTCCATGCGCAGCGCGCGTTGCACGATGCGATGATTCAGGCGCTCGGCTTCTTCGAGCTCTTCGGGCTTGTCCGGGTCGATCAGGATTGCGACGTGGAAGTTGCCGTCGCCGACATGGCCGACGATCGGGCAGGGCAGCGGCGATGCTCGCAGGTCCTGCTCCGTTTCCACCACGCATTCGGCAAGGCGCGAGATCGGCACGCAGACGTCGGTCGTGACCGCGCGGCAGCTGGGCTTCAGCTGCAGCATCGCGAAGTAGGCGTTGTGACGCGCGTTCCACAGGCGGCTGCGGTCTTCCGGACGCGTCGCCCATTCGAAGCCTTCGCCGGCATTCTGCGCGGCGATCTCCTCTACCAGTTCGGCCTGCTCTTTCACGCCCGCTTCGGTGCCGTGGAATTCGAAGAACAGCGTGGGCGCTTCGCGCAGTGTCAGATTCGAATGGCGGTTGATCGAGCGGATCGCGAGCGAGTCGACGAACTCCACGCGCGCGATCGGCACGCCGATCTGGATCGTTTCGATGACCGCGCGCACCGCGTCGCCCATCGACGGAAACGCGCACACCGCGGCGGAGACCGCTTCCGGTTGTGGATACAGACGCACAGTGATTTCGGTGATCACGCCGAGCGTGCCTTCCGAGCCGACGAACAGACGCGTGAGGTCGTAACCCGCCGACGATTTGCGTGCCCGCGTACCGGTCTTGATCACGCGGCCGTCGGCCAGCACGACGGTCAGGCCGAGCACGTTCTCGCGCATCGTGCCGTAGCGCACGGCGTTGGTGCCCGAAGCACGCGTGGCCGACATGCCGCCGATGCTCGCGTCCGCGCCGGGGTCGATTGGGAAGAACAGGCCCGTGTCGCGCAGCGCCTCGTTCAACTGCTTGCGCGAGATGCCGGGCTCGACGGTGACGGTGAGGTCTTCGGCGTTGATGGACAGCACGCGGTTCATTTCCGACAGGTCGATCGACACGCCGCCTTGCACCGCGAGCAGATGGCCTTCGAGCGACGAACCATTGCCGTACGGAATGATCGGCACGTTGTACTGGCCGCACAGTTTGACGGCAGCTTGCACGTCTTCGGTGTTGCGTGCGAACACGACCGCGTCGGGCAGTTGGGGATCGAACGGCGATTCGTCGCGGCCATGATGGGCGCGCACGGCTTCGGCGACCGACACGCGCTCGCCGAAGACGCCCTTGAGCGCGTCGAGCAATTCAGCGGGAAACGGCCGGCGCAGCGGGGCCGGCGGCACGGGATGATTCACGCATGTCTCCTGATATTTGGGGCAGGGCTGGTTTGCAGCAGGTGTTTCATTTTACGCCGGTCGCCCGTGGGCCGGCGTCGGGCCGGGCCATCGCTCCTATAATGGCGGCGACTTTACGATGCGCGCAATATGGATAAACGCGGTGGCCGAAGGGGCGCTTGTGCTTCTTCACGCTGCTGCACGCTTTTCAAGCCATGTTGGACGGACGCATCGTCACTGAACGCCAGGGAGACATCATGGGCAACCGCTTGAGCAAGATCGCAACCCGCACCGGCGACGACGGCACCACGGGGCTCGGCGACGGCCGCCGCGTGCGCAAGGTCAGCGCGCGCATTGCCGCGATCGGCGACGTCGACGAACTCAATTCGAATCTGGGCGTGCTGTTGTGCGAAGCGCTGCCCGACAAGGTGCGCGCGGCGCTGGTGGCGATCCAGCATGATTTGTTCGATCTTGGCGGTGAACTGTGCATTCCCGGCCACACGATGATTACCGACCGGCATCTCGCTCAACTCGACGACTGGCTCGCCGATTACAACGCCGCATTGCCCCCGCTAAAGGAGTTCATTCTGCCGGGAGGCTCACGCGCGGCGGCGCTCGCGCACGTGTGTCGCACAGTCTGCCGGCGTGCCGAACGGACGATTGTTGCGGTGGGAGAACTCGAGCCGATCAACGCGGCGCCGCGCCAATATGTGAACCGGCTATCCGACCTGTTGTTCGTCCTTGCGCGCGTGCTCAATCGCGCTGATGGCGGTACTGACGTGCTGTGGCAACACGAGCGCAGCGCAGGCTAGAATGCGCAGCGGTTATTCACGTGAGTCAACGCCCCGCGTTAACCGACGGCCAGCGTGACTGGTTTGCCGATCCGGCTCATCATTTCGACCAGCGTGTCGATGGTGAACTTGGTGGTTTTCTTATTGACCACGTCGGACACGCGCGGGCGCGACACCATCAGGATTTCGGCGGCTTCGGCCTGCTTCAGGTGATGTTGCTCGATCCAGCTGGACAGCTCAGTCATCAGTTGCTCTTTGAGCAGCCGCGTGTCGTTGATCTGCTTTTGCGAGGCGGCGTAGAGACGCTTTGCTTCGTCGACTGAAAAACCCAGTTCAAGGAACAGATTTGCACCGGGCTTTGTTACGTGCCGGACTTTGGTGTCGACTGTCATTTGTTAAGTTTTCCTATCATTAACGATGGCGCGGTAGCGCGTTGCGGCGATCGTCCTGTCGTGCGGCGTCAGCTTTTGGGTTTTCTTCTGGAAGCAGTGCAGCACATACAGCGCTTCGACGTACTTGGTCACATACATCACGCGAAAAATGCCGTCAGGGTCTCTGATACGGATTTCGCGCGTTCCCGCGCCGATCGAGTCAAACGGTTTCCAGTCGTCAGGGTCGAGTCCTGCCTGGATCTTGCCGAGCTGAAACCCTGCGCGACGACGCGGTTCTTCGGGAAAGGCGAGTAAATCGGGATAGCTGGAACCTAGCCAGCGAATTTCTTTCTCGTGCTCCATAAGCGCCTTTCTGTACAAAATCTTATACGTAACGTCCACCTCCGTCAAGTCATTCGCGACGAGGTGATGAGTTGTTACCGTACAGAGACGCTTGATGAAGCACCATTCGTCCGTTTGGCTAAAAAAAACCCGGCCGACGAGCCGGGTTTTTCTACGGACCACTAAAAACACACTGTGAACAGCAGGGCAGGGTGTTAGTTGCCGCTGCCGCGCGCGACGCGGCGTTGCTTGACCGCGTCGGCGAGACCTTCGAGCACGGCGACGCTTTCGTCCCAGCCGATGCAGGCATCGGTAATGCTCTGGCCGTACGTCAGCGCGCAGCCTTCCTGCAGATCCTGGCGACCCGCCACCAGGTGCGATTCCACCATCACGCCGACAATCCGTTCGTCGCCCGAAGCAATCTGGCGGCCGATGTCCGCGCATACCGGAATCTGATTCTCGTGTTTCTTCGAGCTGTTCGCGTGGCTCGCGTCGATCATCAGACGCGCCGCGAGACCAGCCTTGCCGATGTCCGCGCAAGCGGCGTTGACGCTGTCCGCATCGTAGTTCGGCGTTTTGCCGCCACGCAGGATGATGTGGCAGTCCTCGTTGCCCGCGGTCGACACGATCGCCGAGTGGCCGCCCTTGGTGACCGACAGGAAATGGTGCGGCTGCGAGGCGGCCTTGATCGCGTCGACGGCGATCTTGACGTTGCCGTCCGTGCCGTTCTTGAAGCCGACCGGGCACGACAGTCCCGAAGCGAGTTCGCGGTGCACCTGCGACTCGGTGGTGCGCGCGCCGATCGCACCCCACGAGATCAGATCGGCGATGTATTGCGGGCTGATCATGTCGAGGTATTCGGTGCCGGCCGGCAGGCCCAGCTCGTTGATGCGCAACAACAGTTCGCGCGCGGTGCGCAGGCCGTCGTTGATCTTGAAGCTGTTGTCCATGTGCGGGTCGTTGATGAGACCCTTCCAGCCGACCGTCGTGCGCGGCTTTTCGAAGTACACGCGCATCACGATTTCGAGTTCGCCGGCGAAGCGCTTGCGCTGCTCGATCAGACGCCCGGCGTATTCCATCGCCGCCTTTGGATCGTGGATCGAACAGGGTCCGATGATGACGATCAGACGATCTTCCATGCCGTGCAGAATGCGATGCATCGCGTTGCGCGAGTTGTAGATAACGTCGGACACCGTTTCGTCGCAGGCGAATTCGCGGATCAGATGAGCGGGCGGCGTGAGTTCTTTCAATTCGCGAATGCGGACATCGTCGGTATTGTGCGGGGGCATGTTGTTCTCCTGAATCGGTTCGTAGCGTGTTCGCGCGGGCAACGAAGGCTGTGATGAGGCAGCGATGCCAGAGCGGACAACAATCAAAAAATGTTCAACGACAAAAGGTTCGGTTGCGGTTCAAAAGCGTGAGGCGAAAAAAAACCGCCAGGCTGGCTGGCGGTTTTTCGGGAATTCCTGGTGTCCTGCGTGCACTAACACCCCTCTCGATCCGCCAGCGGTCTGAGATACCAAAAAAAGTAAAAGTAAAGCTTGGCGGACATGGCGAAATGAGGTTGCTGGTCAAAAAGGGTGAGTGACTTTATAACCCGCTCAGGCTCGGCTGACAAGCTTGAGCGGACAAAAATGCGGAAAATCCGCACACTTCGCGTATTGCATGCACGAAGTGTGCGTTTCGGTCCGGATCAGGCCGTGCCGCCCACCGTCATCCGGTCGATGCGCAGCGTCGGCTGTCCGACTCCCACTGGCACGCTCTGGCCTTCCTTGCCGCATACGCCGACGCCCGAATCGAGCTTCATGTCGTTGCCGATCATGCTGACGTACTTGAGCGATTCCGGACCGCTGCCGATCAGCGTCGCCCCCTTGACCGGATAGGTGATCTTGCCGTTCTCGATCATGTACGCCTCGGAGGCCGAGAACACGAACTTGCCATTGGTGATATCCACCTGGCCGCCGCCGAAATTCACCGCGTACAAACCGTTTTTCACGGACTCGAGGATTTCCTGCGGGTCCTTGTCGCCGTTGAGCATGTACGTGTTGGTCATGCGCGGCATCGGCAGCGCCGCGTACGATTCGCGGCGCGCGTTGCCGGTGACCGGCATCTTCATCAGCCGAGCGTTCAGCGTGTCCTGGATATAGCCCTTCAGAATGCCGTCCTCGATCAGCGTCGTGCACTGGGTCGGGTTGCCTTCGTCGTCGATATTGAGCGAGCCGCGGCGGTTCGGCAGCGTGCCGTCGTCGACCACCGTCACGCCCTTCGCCGCGACCTGCTCGCCGATCCGGCCCGCGAACGCTGACGAGCCCTTGCGGTTGAAGTCGCCCTCCAGTCCGTGGCCGATCGCCTCGTGCAGCAGCACGCCAGGCCAGCCCGGTCCGAGCACGACGGTCATCGCGCCGGCCGGCGCCGGACGGGCGTCGAGGTTCACCAGCGCCGCGTGCACGGCATCGTCGACGTAGCGCGACAGCACTTCGTCGGTGAAATAGCCGTAGTCGAAGCGACCGCCGCCGCCGCCGCTGCCGATTTCGCGGCGGCCGTTCTGCTCGGCGATCACCGTGACCGACACGCGCACGAGCGGCCGGATGTCGGCCGCGAAGCCGCCGTCGCTGCGCGCGACCAGCACCACGTCGTATTCGCCGGCGAGACCCGCCATCACCTGCTGAATGCGCGGATCGCGACCGCGCGCCATCTGCTCGATGCGCTCGAGCAGCTTGACCTTCGCGGTGGCGTCGAGCGAATGGAGCGGATCGGACGGCAGGTACAGATCGCGCCCGGCAATGCCAGTCAGCGAGGAGGCCGCCTTGATCTTCTGCTTGCCGCCGCCCGCCTTGGCAATCGAGCGGGTGGCGAGCGCGGCCTGACGAATCGCTTCGGGCGACAGATCGTCCGAGTACGCGAAAGCGGTGCGGTCGCCCGACACGGCGCGCACGCCGACACCCTGGTCGATGCTGAAGCTGCCCGACTTCACGATGCCTTCTTCGAGACTCCACGCTTCGCTGCGCGTGTACTGGAAGTACAGGTCCGCGTAGTCGATCTTGTGCGTGAAGATTTCGGCGAGCGTGCGGGTGAGCAGGGATTCGTCGAGACCATAGGGCGTCAGGAGGGTGTCCTTGGCGGTGGCGAGATTACGGATACCGGGTTCGATAATGTTCATGCGAAGTATGTTCTGCTCGATACGGAGGATTCGGTTAGCGCCCGAGTCACTCTACGTGAGTGCGGGGCGCCGCAGTTTCAATGTCGGCGTTCAACTGAGCACACGATGACGCCAGGCGGGCAGGCTCTGTCGCACTTCGTCGATGCGCGCACGCTCGAGATTGCCGGCAACCACGCCGGCGCCTTCGTCGCGCACTGCGACGATTTCGCCCCATGGGTCGATCAGCATGCTGTGGCCCCACGTGCGGCGGCCGTTTTCGTGTTTGCCGCCTTGCGCCGCGGCCAGCACGTAACACTGGTTTTCGACCGCCCGGGCGCGCAACAGCATTTCCCAATGCGCGCGGCCGGTGGTGTAGGTGAAGGCCGACGGCACTACGATCAGCGCGCAGTCGCCCATACGCCGGTACAGCTCCGGAAAGCGCAGATCGTAGCAGACCGACAGGCCGACACGGCCGAACGGCGCCTCGAAGCTGCGGACCTCGCCGCCGGGGCAGATGGTGCGCGCCTCGTCGAATGATTCTTCGCCTTTTTCGAAGTTGAACAGGTGGATCTTGTCGTAGCGCGCGGCTTCGTTGCCTTGCGGGTCGAATACCAAGGTGGTGTTCAGCACGCGCGACGCTTCCGGCGCGGTGATCGGCAGCGTGCCGCCGATCACCCAGATCTGGTGACGGCGCGCGGCGTCGGCGAGAAACCGCTGGATCGGGCCGTCCCGATAGGGTTCGCGCACGGCCAGCTTGTCCGTGTCCTTGAAGCCCATGAAGCAGAAGTATTCGGGCAGCAGCGCGAGTTGCGCGCCGTCGGCGGCGGCTTCGGCGATCAGGCGCTGCGCGTCGGCCAGATTGCGTTCGCGATCCGGCGTGCTCACCATCTGCAGCGCGGCAACCCGGAACGTACTTGCTGAGGGACCGCTGGACGCCGCGGCGGACGGAGATGAGAAGGCGTGTGTTTCGCTCATGAGCGTTTCGGAAGACTCCCGGCAAGGCGGCGGCGCGAACCGCTGGCGCCGCTGACGTCGTTCAGGGTTGACTGGGGCCGCCGTTGCGGTGCTGGGCTGCTCCGGCCGAATAAAGAATAAAGAGCCCGGGCCGGATAAAACTCAGTGCGCTTCCACGGTCGAAGCCGGAACGTCCATCTTACCGCGATCGTCCGTCACCCGCTCGACGTGCGGTTTCGACCACGACCCGGTGATCGCATACTCGCGCGCGAACACGTGTGAAACCGAATGGCTGAACGCCAGATCGGCCATGAACGCGCCCAGGCCGAGCAGTGGATTGATGACCGCCACGGCGATCACCGCGGCGCCGGCGCTGATGGTCGGCGTGACGTGCAGGTGCACGTCCTGGGTCTTCTGTGCGAGATCGACCGAACCCGCCATGTCGACACGCGCCGGCGCGGTCACCATCTTGAAGTTATCCGTGTGGCCGATGCCGTTGTGGATCTGCGCGGTGCCGGTGACGCTCGAGAACGGCAGCCCTTCGCCGATCACGTCGCGGAAATCCAGTGTGGCAATGCGCGCAAGGCTCTGCAGGCTGAGCACACCCAGCAGCGTGGCGACGCCGGGGTCGATCTTGAGAATTTGCCCGTGATGCAGGTCCATGGCCAGATTGCCGTTGAGCGTCGGGTAGTCGATCGTGGCCGGCCCGCCGAGCCACACCACCTTGCCCGTCAGCGAGCCGCTGCCGCCCTTGATCGTGCGCGGCTGGCCGAGCCGTTCGAGCAGCGCGCCGGCGTCCTTGACGTCGAGCTTGAAATCGAACACGGTGCGGCGCGATGTGGCTTCGTCGGCGGCGCTGCCCAGTTCCGTCGAGGTGCGCCAGTTCGCGGTGGCGGTCAGCGTGGCGGCGGAGTTCGTGATGTCGAGCTTGTCGAGTTGCCAGACTGGCACACCGTCTTCCTCGAAGTTGTGCGCGTCGACTTCGAGGCGGCCGATGTTGCGATCCCGCACGATCAGTTCGTTGACCACCAGATCGATCGACGGCATGTTCTGCGCGGGCGCCGACATCGCCGGGCCGAGCAGGTCCTTGTCGGCCACCGACGGAATCACGATGCGCGCAAAGCGCGCCTGCAGCGTGCCCGGAGACCCGCGGGTGGCGCCCGGCAGCCACGCGACGTGACCGGACACCTGGTTCGACGCGACGTTCGCCTGCCAATTGCCGTCCGTGTGCGACGCGCCGACGATCACGTCGTCCCAGTGGCGCTTGAGCAGCGTCAGCGTGTCGATGTGCAGCGCGAAGCGGTTCGGCAGGAATTGTGTGACGGCGGGATTCGGCGGGGCCGGCGGCGTGGCCGCCGTGGGCGCGGCGGGTGCTGTGGCCGCGCCCTGGTTGCGCATCTGGGTGACGACCGCGCGCCATGCGTCGGCGTCGAACGCGGGCACGTCGACGGCGGCAACCACGCCTTCGGACGGCAGGTCGGCTGGCCGGTTCACGCCGATCGCGCCGCGCACGACCGTCGGCGGCGCTTTCGGCCGGTAGCGCAGCAGATACGCGGCGGCAATCGGCCCAAAGGTGAGATCGGCGCGTTCGAGGCCCGCTTCGCCCGGCGTCGCGGACGGGCTGACGGCGAAGCGCAGCGGCATCGGCGTGCCGGCCTGCTTGTTGAACGGCGCGGGGAAGTCCAGCGCGAGGCCGGTCAGATCGGAGTTCGCGGTCACTTCAGGCAAGCGTCCCTTCGCGCCGCGCACGTTCAGCGCGTAGGGCGCGCTGCCGCTCATGCGCGTGAGCACCTGCGCGGCCGGGCCATGCAGATCAAGGCCGCGCGCGGCATCGACGGCGATATGGCCGCCGAGCGCCAGCGCATATGTGCCGTCCTGACGCAGCCCGCCGTTCGCATGGACGTCGCCGCCGAGGAACTGCCCGGAGAGCCGGTCGACCTGGGCGGTGCGCTCGGTGAACCGCACTCTGCCGTTCAGCTGCGACAGCGGCGGCACGTGCGGGACGCTCAAGCGGTTATTCAGGAAGCCGACCGCGGCCTCCACGCCGATATGCGGTTTCGGCGTGCGCGGCACCGTCAGCTTGAGCGCGAGCGAGGCGGGCCCCTCGGCGCGGATCTTCTCGGTCTGATGCCGGGCCATGATGCCGAGCGAACTGTCGTTCACGTAGTCGAGCATGTCGGCGAGCGGCCCGCGCCCGTTGCCCTGGATCACGAGGTTCGAGCCCCGGTTGCCGAGGTCGTCGATCTTGCCGTTGACGCCGGTCAGCGCGACGCGCTTGTACCGCCCGCGGTCGATATCGAAGCGCAGCACGTTCTGCTTGAGCTCGAACACGCCGTCGATGCCGTCGAGCGGCGGCCATACGTTCGGCGTGCCGTTCCTCATATTGCGCGGCGGGTAGGGTGAGGGGTCGAACTTGCCGCCCTTGAACGGCGCGACGATATGGAAGAGGCCGGCGTCGGGATCGCGCGAGTAGGGGAATTTGGTCAGGTCGCCGTGCACTTCGATCGTCGCGCCGTGCGACACGCCGGCCTGCAGCCCGTGGCCCAGATAGATGCGCAGCTTTTCGCTGATGCTGGTCGGCAGATAGCGGGCGATGCGCCTTACCTGCGCGCGCTGGAAATCGGCTTTGAGGTCGAGCGAGCCGCGGCCGTGTCCGGGGTTGCTGTAGTCGGCGCTGGCGGTGGCCGCGACATCCGCGTTCGAAACGCTGAAATCGGCCAGCTTCACGGTGAAGCCCCGGCGGTTTTCGCCTGGCGCCTTCGGCTTCACGGTCCAGTCGGCGCGGCCATGCAGGTGGTCGAGCTTCAGACGCGGATCGTCGAACACGCCGGGCAGCGTGAGCGCCACATTCGAGGTGTCGAGGAGCGCGGTGCCGTGGTTCTCGTCAGCGTCGACGCGGCCCCACAGGTTTTCGATGCCCGGTATGCCCGCGCGCGGGTGATTGCGCGGGGTGAGTCCCGGCGGCGGTTCCTGGGCGGCCACGCTGATGCCTTGCAGGTCGCCGTTGAAGCGATAGTGCTCGATCGGCTCCGTGCCGCTCGAGCGACGGTCGCTGCCCGCCTCGCCGGACTCCGGTTTGCCGCGCTCGATTTCGATCACATAGTTGGCGACGAGGCCACGCGGGTTGAAGCGCACGAGACCGTTCAGCAGACGCCGCGGCAGCGGCAGCGCCCGCATGAATTCCGCGAGAATGCCCAGGTCGACGCGATCGCCGTTGACGCTGAAGAGCTGCCCATGCTGTTGCGATGTGGTCCGGTAGCGGGCATTCAGCGTCGAGAACGTCAGCGTGCGCGTGAGCGGCGTGCCGTCGTCGAGCGGCGGCTGGCCCAGATCGGCGCGCAGGTCGGTCAGCTGCAGCCGGTAGTCGCCCTGGCCGGCGTCGAGGCGCCACGAGAAATGGGCGATCGGCAGCAGCAGTTTCGGCTGCGTGGGACGCACTCGCAGCGCGACGTCCGTGCCGGCCAGCTGTCCGTACGCCGTTTTCATCTGGCCGTCGGTGAAGTCGATCCAGATTGCATTGTCGACACGGCCCGCAAACGTCTCGATCGGGAAGTTGATGTAGCGCGCGAGCGTCGGCAGATCGACCGGACCCGTCGACACATACACCTGGCCGGTCCAGTTGATCGGCTTGCCCATCGCGGAGAGCGGAGTGTGCCGGAAGTGTGTGCGGAAATCGATCGGGCCGTGCAGCACCTGGCCGTCGGCGGGCGCTTGCATCGCGAGCTGGTGGTTGTAGCCGTCGTTGAGAATGGCGATCCGGATGTCGCGCAGCGCGAGTTCCGGCGCGTCGTGCGTTGCATCGCGCCAGCGCAGCACGCCGCCGCGCACCACGATCGCCTGCTGGCGCAATAGCCAGGTGGATAAGGTGTCGTTGCCGCTGTGGCCGGTCGGCACCGGCACGCCCGCCACGAACAGCACGCCGTCGTCGCTGCGTGACACCAGCACGTCGGGCTGCTCGACGATCAGGCTGGAGAGCGCCGGATGAAAGAGCCAGAGCGAGCGCCACGAAACCGTGGCGGTGGCGCGCGGGATCGTCAGCGCGGCCTTGCCTTCGTGATCGCGGATGACCAGATTGGTGACGTCGACGCCCGGTTGAAAGCCGCTCCAATGCGGCGCCAGCTTGCCGATGGTGAACTGCGTGTGCAGCTTGTCGGAGACGGCGGCCTCGATCTGCGGGCGGAACGAGTCGACGCGCGGCAGCACCACGTAGCGCAAGCCGAGAAACAAACCCGTCGCAATGAAATAGAGGACGAGCGCGAGCGTCAGGACCACGTGCAAAATGCGACGCAGCACGATGTGGTCGTTTCCGCTCACGGGCCGGACCTGCCCGGTTTCGTGCGGGTCGGCGGATTCGTTTCGCTCGGACATGCTGCGGCGGGTGGGCGTATGGTAGTTTTGCGAATTAACGACGAAATGTAACACACGCGATAGGGTCGGCGGACTTCTTGCAAACCCTGTCTGCATACCGCCTCACGCCCTGCGCCGGGGCGCTGGATCGTAGTGTTACAGCGAACTGAACAACGCCATTCAGGCAACGAGCGAGCCAGATCCTTGATGACCGACGCCACTCTATTGAGTTCCACCTATTCGCACTACGCCGCGCGCGCCGCGGCGGCCCGTCCGCAACTCGTGGCGCAGGTGGCCGCGCTTGCGTCCAGGCCGCTGACCCGCGAGCGCCTCGACGCGCGCCTCGACGCGTTGTGCGCGCAAGCCGCCGGCGCGGCCGGCGCGCCATTGAGCGAGGATGCACTCAAACGGGCATTACGCCAACTGCGCACCGAGGTGTTTTGCGCGGTGATGGAGCGTGATCTGGCGGGGGAGGCGGACGTCGCCGAAGTCACCGGCGCGATGACCGATCTGGCGGAGGCGACCATCCAGCGCGCGCTCGCGGTTCTGTCCGCGGAGTTCGAAGCGCTGTACGGCGAGCCGCGTGGTCCGCACGGCGAGCGGCTCGTGCTTGGCGTGGTAGGCATGGGCAAGCTGGGCGGGCGCGAGCTGAACGTGTCGTCGGACATCGATCTGATCTTCGTCTATGAAGAGGATGGCGAGACCGCGGGCGGCCAGCGTTCGCCGATTGCGACGCAGGACTTCTTCACGCGGCTCGGCAAGCGCCTGATCGGCGCGCTCGCCGAAGTGACCGCCGACGGCTACGTGTTCCGGGTCGACATGCGTCTGCGGCCGAACGGCGACTCGGGGCCGCTCGTGTGCAGCCTCGGCATGCTCGAAGAGTATTTCTACGTGCAGGGCCGCGAGTGGGAGCGCTATGCGTGGATCAAGGGCCGCCTCGTGTCCGAAGGCGCGAGCGACGCCGCGCAACGGTTGCAGAAGCAACTCGACGCGATCGTCACGCCGTTCGTCTACCGCCGCTATCTCGACTTCGGCGTGATCAGCGCGATCCGCGCGCTGCATCTGCAGATTCGCCAGGAGGCGCAGCGCCGTGCGTCGATGCGGCCCGACAAGGCCGACGACATCAAGCTCGGGCGCGGCGGCATCCGCGAAATCGAATTCAGCGCGCAGGTGTTCCAGCTGATTCGCGGCGGCCAGGACGCGGGCTTTCGCGTGCGGCCGACGCTCGCCGTGCTACGGCACGCGGCCACGCACGGGCTGCTGGATACGTCGGTGTGCGTGAAGCTCTCGCAGGCTTACCGGTTTCTGCGAGAGCTGGAGCATCGGCTGCAATACCGCAACGATGCGCAAACCCACGCGATGCCGGTCGATCCCGACGAGCGCGCTGCGCTCGCTCAGGCGATGGGTTGCGACGACTACGCCGCCCTGATGGAAAAGCTCGACGCGCATCGCGAATTCGTCGAACAGCAGTTTGACCAGATTTTCGCGGACAAGGTGAGTGGCCGCGACGGCTGTGGCGCGCCCGAAGACGGCGCGGCCGCGTGGGTCTGGAGCAGCGCGCTCGCCGACGACAGCGCCGGCGACGCGCTGCGCGCGCGCCTGATCGAACTCGGCGTGGCCGAGCCGGGCGATCTGCTCGCGCGCTTGCGGGCGGTGTGGCAATCGTCGCGTTACGCTGGGCTCGCCGAGCGCAGCCGGCAACGTTTCGACATCGTCGCGCAGCGCGCGCTGGAAGCCGCGCGCACGCTCGAGCCGCCAGAGCGGCGCGGCGACACCGTCGCGCGCTTCTTCGATCTGCTCGAAGCGGTGAGCCGGCGCGGCGCCTACCTCGCGCTGCTGACCGAATATCCGCAGGCGCTGCATCAGGTGCTGTCGGTGCTGGGCGGCTCGCGCTGGGCCGCCGGCTATCTGATTCGCCATCCGCAACTGCTCGACGAACTGCTGGACGCCGAAGCGATCAACAGTCCGTTCGACTGGCCCGAGTTCAAGCGCACGCTGCGCTTGCGGCTGGCCGCCGCCGACGGCGTCGAGCAACAGATGGATCTGCTGCGCCATGCTCACCAGGCCGAGGTGTTCCGCATTCTGCTGATCGATCTCGCCGGCAAGCTGAGCGTCGAACATGTGAGCGACCGGCTGTCCGAACTGGCTGACGCCGTGCTCGACGTCACGCTCGAAGCCGTCTGGAAGCAACTGCCGAAACGCCACCGCGAGGTGCCGCGTTTCGCGGTGATCGCGTACGGCAAGCTGGGAGGCAAGGAACTGGGCTACGCGTCCGACCTCGACGTGATCTTTCTGTACGACGATCCCGACGACGCCGCGGCCGATGTCTACGCGACCTACACCCGCCGCCTGATCACCTGGCTGACCACCGCGACCGGCGCCGGCACGTTGTTCGACGTCGACCTGCGCCTGCGGCCGAACGGCGAGTCGGGCCTGCTCGTCACCGATCTCGACGCGTTCCGCCGCTACCAGTTGCGCGAAGGCGACGCGGCCAACACCGCGTGGGTCTGGGAGCACCAGGCATTGAGCCGCGCGCGTTACTGCGCGGGCGATGCCGAGATCGGCGCGAAGTTCGAGGCGATCCGCGAGCAGGTGTTGACCACGCCGCGCGAAGCGGCGCCGCTCGCGAAGGAGATCGCCGAGATGCGCGAGCGGGTCGAGGCGGGGCACCCGAACCACACGCCGGCGCTGTTCGATCTGAAGCACGACCGCGGCGGCATGGTCGATATCGAATTCACCGTGCAGTATTGGGTGCTGTTGCACGCGGCCAGCGATCCCGAGCTGGTCCGTAATACCGGCAACATAGCGTTGCTGCGGGAAGTGTCGCGCTTCGGTCTGATGAGCGAGGCGGAAGCGGAGACGGTCGGCGCGGCGTATCGCATATACCGCAAGTTGCAGCACACGCTGCGTCTGGACGGGATGGAGAAGGCGCGGGTCGATCCGGCGCTGGTCAGCACCGAGCGTGAAGCGGTGCTGGCGCTGTGGAAGCGGGTGTTCGGGTGACGGACTGTTGGCTGAATTGACCGTGAAGAAGGCGGGTGCAAGGCCCGCCTTCGCTGTCATCCCTTGATGGAGTGACGTATTCCCGATGGCCCGGACGATCGGGTCAGCGGCCACTTCGCGTTAGGCGGCCAGCATTTCCTTCGCGTGCTTGCGGGTGGTCGCGGTGATTTCCAGGCCGCCGAGCATCCGCGCGACTTCCTCGACACGGCTCGCCTTGTCGAGCGAAATCACGCTGCTCACCGTGCCGCCCTTGCCGTTCCCGGCTTTCGCGACCTGGAAATGGTGGTCGCCGCGCGCGGCGACTTGCGGCAAGTGAGTTACGCACAACACCTGGCGCGCTTGTCCAAGCTGATGCAGCAGCCGTCCGACTACTTCGGCCACGCCCCCGCCAATGCCCGTATCCACTTCGTCGAAGATCAGCGTGGGGGTCGGGCTGGCGGCGCTGGCGATTACCGCGAGCGCAAGGCTGATACGCGCCAGTTCGCCGCCCGAGGCGACCTTGGCGAGCGGCCGCAGCGGCACCCCGGCATGACCCGCGACGCGGAATTCGACCTGTTCGAGTCCATGCGCGCCGCCTTCGGGCAGCGGCACCAGCGCGACTTCGAAGCTGCCGCCTTTCATCGACAGCTCCTGCATCCCGGTGGTGACCGCCGCGCCCAGCGCGGTGCCGGCCTTGGCGCGTGCTTTCGAGAGCTTTTTCGCCTCGGTCAGGAATGCTTCTTTAGCCTTGGCTTCGGCTGCGTGCAGGCTGTCGAGATCGGCGGCGGCATCGAGCGCGGCCAGTTGCGCGCGCCGCGCCTCGTGTTCGTCGGGCAGCGTTTCGGGTTGCAGACGGAATTTGCGTGCGGCCGAATGCAACGCGTCGAGGCGCTTTTCGACTTGCGCAAGGCGGTCCGGATCGAGTTCGAGTTTTTGCGCGTAATGACTCAGCGAATACGCCGCTTCCTGCAACTGGATTTCGGCCGGTTCGAGCGCGGCCAGAACGTCGTTCAACGCCGGGTCGATCTCCGCGAGGTCGCGCACCTTCGACACGATCGACGCGAGGTGCGTGATCATCGCCTCGTCCGATTCGGACAGCGCGCCGAGCGCGCCTTGCACGCCGTCGATCAGATTGGCCGAGTGCGACAGCCGCCGGTGCTCGCTATTGACCTCTTCCCATTCGCCTGGCTGCGGCGCGAGTTTGTCTAGTTCGGTGAGCTGCCACGCGAGGCGCTCGCGCTCCAGCTGCAACTCGCGGTCGCGTGTCTGCGCGTGCTCGACCGCCTGCACTTTCTCGCGCCACGTGCGCCACGACCGCGTGACGTTGGCCGCGACGTCCGAAAGGCCGGCATGGGTATCGAACAGTTCGCGTTGCGCGTCCGGGCGCATCAGCAACTGGTGCGCGTGCTGGCCGTGAATATCCACCAGCATCTCGCCGACCTCGCGCAACTGCGCGAGCGTCGCCGCCGTGCCGTTGATGAAAGCGCGCGAGCGGCCGTTGGCGTCCACCACTCGCCGCAGCATGACCGTGCCGCCGTGCTCGTCGTTCTCGGCGGTCGCGCCGAGCGCCTGGTCGTCGAGCCATTGTTCGACCTGCGCATGGGTCTCGAATTCTGCGGTGATGTCCGCGCGGCTCTCGCCCGTGCGCACGACGCTCGCATCAGCGCGAGCACCAAGCGCTAGCGCCAGCGCGTCGATCAGGATCGACTTGCCGGCGCCGGTTTCGCCCGAGAAAACAGTAAAGCCGCTGTCGAATTCGAGGTCGAGCGCGGCGACGATGACGAAGTCGCGTATCGAGAGGTGGCGAAGCATGGAGGTCGTCTGATGAGCTTGAGAGTCAGGGTTCGGCAGCGGCGGCGCGTTGTCGTCGGCGTTCCAGCGTTGCTGCGCCGCTTAGGGCTTGAGGTCTTCTTCGTGCGACGGGTATTCGTTCCAATGCAGCTTTTTGCGCAGCGTGGCGTAGTGGCTGTAGCCGACCGGATGCAGCATTGGCACCGTATGACGCGAGCGGCGCACCTCGATCGTGTCGCTCAATTCCAGCGAGGTGAACGACTGCATGTCGAAATTAACGTTCACTTCGCGCCCGGAGACGATCTGGATGCTCACCTTCGAGTCGTCCGGCAGCACGATCGGGCGGTTCGACAAAGCATGCGGCGCGATCGGCACCAGCACGATGCCTTGCAATTGCGGATGCAAAATCGGCCCTTGCGACGACAGTGCGTAAGCGGTCGAGCCGGTTGGCGTGGCGACGATCAGACCGTCCGAGCGCTGGTTGTACATAAAGCGCCCATCTACCGAGACGTGCAGTTCCGCCATCCCTGAAAAGCCGCTGCGGTTGACCACTACGTCGTTGAAGGCCAGCGCGTGGTAGATCGGATTGCCGCCGCGCATGATGCGCGCTTCGAGCAGCACGCGTTCTTCGCGCTCGAAATTGCCGGACAGCATTTGCGGCACGATCACGCTCATGTCCGAGATCGGAATGTCGGTAATGAAGCCGAGCCGCCCGTGGTTGATGCCGATGAGCGGCGTACGGTACGGCGCGAGTTGGCGGCCTATGCCGAGCATCGTGCCGTCGCCGCCCAGCACCACCGCGACGTCGGCGCGCGCGCCGATCTCGGCGGGACGCAGCGCTGGATAGTCGGTGATGCCGATTTCGGCGGCGGTGTCGGCTTCGAACACGACCTCGAAGCCGCGCTTCGCGATGCACGACGCGAGCGCGGTCAACGGCTCGCCAATGCCTGGCGTGTTGTTGCGCCCAACTAGCGCGACGGTCTTGAACTGGCTGGTCACTTGCATGCCGGCATTACACCATAGGTAGGGCCCGAAAAGAACCGCAGACAGACCCGGTAGCGGGCCGGCGCACGCGGGCCGCCAGCGCATGCGACGATTATCGTTAGAATGGTGAAGCCTTGATGACATGTGCGCCGATTAAAGTGTGGCTGAGATGTGCCGGTCGACGTGCGCTGGCTGTGGTTCGCAGGATGCCAAGGATGGTGACCAGTGAGGCGCCGGGTCGAATGCCGGGCGCCTTGCCTGCGCCAGACCATGGACCCGGCGGCGCCCCGGCAAGCGGTCGCGTATCCAACAGGGCCAGGTACTGTTAGCGCTCGCGGTAGTTCCGTCATTGAGCTAAAATTTTCCGTCATGCTAGATCCTCGCGCACAAACCCTCCTCAAAACGCTGATTGAGCGCTACATCGCCGAAGGTCAGCCGGTCGGCTCGCGCACGCTGTCACGTTATTCGGGCCTCGAACTGAGCCCGGCGACCATCCGCAACGTGATGTCCGATCTCGAGGACCTGGGGCTCGTGATCAGTCCGCATACATCCGCGGGCCGCATTCCCACGCCGCGCGGCTACCGGCTGTTCGTGGACACGATGCTGACGGTGGAATCCGCCGCGGACGAAGAAGCCGTGATGCGCACCGTCAAAACCACGCTGCAGGCGGGCGAGCCGCAGAAAATCGTCGCCGCGGCGGCCAGCGTGCTGTCCAACCTGTCGCAGTTCGCCGGCGTGGTGCTCACGCCGCGGCGCAGCCATGTGTTCAAGCAGATCGAGTTCATGCGTTTGTCGGACAAGCGCATCCTGCTGATCATCGTGACGCCTGAAGGCGACGTACAGAACCGCATCATGGCGACCCAGCGCGATTTCTCGCCGTCGCAGCTGGTCGAGGCCTCCAATTACATCAACGCGCATTTCGCGGGTCTGTCGTTCGACGAGGTGCGCCGCCGCCTGCGCGAGGAAATCGACGAGCTGCGCGGCGACATGACCACGCTGATGCATGCCGCCGTCACGGCCAGCACGGACGAATCGGACACCGGTGAGACCGTGCTGATATCCGGCGAGCGCAACCTGCTCGAAGTCGCCGACCTGTCGTCGGACATGGCGCGCCTGCGCAAGCTGTTCGATGTGTTCGACCAAAAGACCAGTCTCCTTCAATTGCTCGACGTGTCGAGTCACGCGGCGGGCGTGCAGATTTTCATCGGCGGCGAGTCGAATCTCGTGCCGATCGAGGAGATGAGCGTCGTTACCGCGCCGTACGAGGTGAATGGCAAGATCGTCGGCACGCTCGGCGTGATTGGGCCCACCCGGATGGCCTACAACCGCGTGATTCCGATTGTCGACATTACCGCTCGCCTGCTTTCGCTGACTTTGAGCCAGCAGTAACGGTCTGTCGTCCCCGCCGCGGCAGGCCATGCCGAGCATGATGCGCGAGCGCGCGCAGCTTGCCAATCGGCCGAACGGCCAGGGGTGCGTGGCGGCCCCGGCCATGGACCGCGCCGCTATAATGAATCTCCACTGATCGACTCTCCGCGTGAAGCGGTGACTCCTGCTGCCTATGCGCTTCGACCTCGAGCGGCCTTCACAGAACGCCGCGTCACACCGCGTCGCCGTGCTGCTGATCAATCTCGGCACGCCCGACGCGCCGACGCCGCGCGCGGTCCGCCGCTATCTCGCGCAGTTCCTGTCCGATCCGCGCGTGGTCGAGATTCCGGCGCTGCCCTGGCAGATCATTCTGCGTCTGTTGATCCTGCCGTTTCGCGGCCGCAGCTCCGCGAAGAAGTACGCCGCGGTCTGGATGCCCGAAGGCTCGCCGCTGCGCGTCCATACGGAAAAGCAGGTGGAAGGCTTGCGCCACCTGCTGCAATTGAACGACTACACGGTGCTGGTCGACTACGCGATGCGTTACGGCACGCCGGGCATTCCGGCCATGCTGAACCAGCTGAAGCTGGCGGGCGCCGAGCGTGTGCTGCTGATGCCCATGTACCCGCAGTACTCGTCGTCGACCACGGCCACCGCGTTCGACGACGCCTTTTCGGCGCTCAAGCGCATGCGCAATCAGCCGGAAATCCGCACGGTGCGCCAGTACGCGGATCATCCGGCGTACATTGCGGCGCTCGCTGCCCAGGTGCATCACTATTGGCATCACCACGGCCGGCCGGACTTCGCGGCGGGCGACAAGCTGGTGCTCAGTTTTCACGGCGTGCCCAAGCGCACGCTGGACCTCGGTGACCCATACCACGAGCAATGCCAGCAGACCGGCGCATTGTTGATGCAGGCGCTGGAACTGACGCCGGTGGAATGCCGGATCACCTTCCAGTCGCGCTTCGGCAAGGCCGAATGGCTGCAGCCGTACACCGCGCCCACACTGAAAGAGCTGGGCGCGGCTGGCGTGCGGCGCGCCGACGTGTTCTGTCCTGGCTTTACCGCCGACTGCCTTGAAACAATTGAAGAAATCGGTATGGAAGTGCGCGACGAATTCCTGCATGCGGGCGGCAAGGAGTTTCACCGGATTGCCTGCGTGAACGCATCGCAGCCGTGGATTGCCGCGCTCGGCGAAATCGTCGCGGAGAATCTCCAGGGCTGGCCGGTGCAGGCGGCGCCTGTGCCGCACACCACAGGAGCTTGAACAGGCTCATGAACTATCGGATCTCAACCGAAGCCGGCGCGAAATTGCGCATCGACAAATGGCTGTGGGCGGCGCGCTTCTTCAAGACGCGCTCGCTTGCGGCAGACGCGGTCGACAAAGGGCATGTGCGCATCGGCGGGGCCAGCGTCAAGCCGGCCAAGGACGTGCGGGTCGGCGACCTGGTCGAGATCGAGATCGAACGGATCGTATGGCAGGTGCAAGTGCTGGGTGTGTGCGACGTGCGCGGCCCGGCCAGCGTCGCGCAAACGCTCTATGCGGAGACCGAGGAGAGCAAGCTGAAGCGACAGGTGGAGCACGAGCGGCGCAGGACATATCGCGAGCCGGCCGCCGAATTGCACGGCCGGCCGACCAAGCGCGACCGGCGCATCATCGACAGATTTTCGGGTGGGGACTGAATAGCTGTTCCATGGTCGCGTGCACGCCGCCGTACTCGGTAGTGTGATCGTTGACCGCTCCGGACATGCAGATGGTCGTGGTGCCCGCCACCAGTACCAGTGCGACCACCCCGATTGCAAAGGTCAGTTTCACGGTACTCCCTTCAGGACGATTCGGGACGAAACAGGCGAATCAGGTGAAATGGTTAAATCGGTAAGGAATACGTCAGATTAGGGTTAACGTGTCTTTTCCGATGCTTTATTGGAGCATAGGCCACTTGTTCGCCGCACTCAATCTCAATCTGATTGCGCGGCAAAAATGGTTGTAACGGCGCATTTCGGTCGCCCGCGGACGGTGCGAAAAGAACGCGGCGCGTCGCTTGAAACCGGTCTGTCCGGCCCCATCTGCCGTTTTGATATGCGGTTGCGCGCCAACGCGTAGGTCGCGATTTTGCAACGCACAAATCGCCGCATGCTTCATGCGCTGCCGTCACCGTTGGTTTTTACTTTTTAACGACTTTTCAGCGACATGGAAAACACGCAAGAGAACCCGACGAGCCAGAATCCCACGCCCGCGGACGAAACCGCGCGCCAGGCCGCCGAGGCCACGGCACCCCAGGACGCGGCTGCAAGCGCCGCCGCGGAGACGCCTGTCACCGCCGAGCAGGCCGCGCTGGCCGAAGCTCAGGCGAAGATTGCCGAGTTGCAGGAAAGCTTCCTGCGCGCGAAGGCGGAAACGGAAAACGTGCGCCGTCGCGCCCAGGAAGACGTCGCCAAGGCGCACAAGTTTGCCATCGAGAGCTTCGCGGAGCATCTGCTGCCGGTGGTCGACAGCCTCGAAGCGGCCGTCGCTCACTCGTCCGACGACCTGCAGAAGGTGCGCGAAGGCGTCGAACTGACGCTGCGTCAGTTGACCGGCGCGCTGGAGAAGGGCCGCGTCGTCGCCCTGAATCCGGTCGGCGAGAAGTTCGATCCACACCGTCATCAGGCCATTTCGATGGTGCCGGCCGATCAGGAGCCGAACACCGTCGTCGCCGTGCTGCAAAAGGGCTTCGTGATTGCCGATCGCGTGCTGCGTCCCGCGCTCGTGACCGTCGCCGCGCCGAAGTAACGCGGCACGAGGCTCCGTAAGCAATTTCATCGGGCACGCACAGCCGCACAGCCATGGCCAACATCCCCGTCGACGCCACCGCGTTTGCCGTCTTCGACATGCAGGAGTTGAGCGCCGAATCGTTCAACGCGGGCCTGGCCGGCGCCGGAGACGATCTGGCCGTGGTCTTTTTCTGGGGTCTCGACTGCTTCAATTGCGAGATCGCCAAGAAGGCCATGCTGGCGCAGCCGGACGCGATCCGTGCGCTCGGCCTGCGGTGGTTTCACAGCAATGTCTACGAGCATCGCGAATTAGGCCGGCGCTTCATGCTGCACGGCGTGCCCACCTGGTTCTTCTTTCACCGCGGCAAGCGGCTTGGTCGGGCAACCGGCTGGCACGGCCTTGGGCAGTTCGAGGCGGCGGTCGCCGCTGCGCGTGAAAAGATCCGCGCCGCCGCTGCCGCAGGCGGCGCGCAAGCAGATGGAACGGATGCAGGCAAAAGTTCGACCGATTGAAAAAAATTAAAGACCGCATCGCAAAAGAGGTCTTGAAAACGATGCGGACGCACTTATGTTGAGTGCAGGTAGGAATTGAGGGCGGATCGCCTGACCGCCGGATGGGCAAACAGGGCGATTCCCGCAGCGATCAAAGTTAGGAGATTAGTGAAAATGGGCAAAATTATCGGCATCGACCTCGGCACGACCAACTCGTGCGTGGCGATCATGGAAGGCAATTCGGTCAAGGTGATCGAGAACTCGGAAGGTGCGCGCACCACGCCGTCGATCATCGCTTACATGGAAGACGGCGAGATTCTCGTCGGCGCGCCTGCGAAGCGTCAGTCGGTCACGAACCCGAAGAACACGCTGTACGCGGTCAAGCGCCTGATCGGTCGTCGCTTCGAAGAAAAAGAAGTGCAGAAAGACATTGGCCTGATGCCGTACAAGATCATGAAGGCCGATAACGGCGACGCATGGGTCGAAGTGCGCGACCAGAAGCTGGCGCCGCCGCAAATCTCCGCAGAAGTGCTGCGCAAGATGAAGAGGACCGCTGAAGACTACCTCGGCGAGCCGGTCACCGAAGCGGTGATCACGGTTCCCGCGTACTTCAACGACAGCCAGCGTCAGGCAACCAAGGACGCAGGCCGCATCGCCGGTCTGGAAGTGAAGCGGATCATCAACGAACCGACCGCTGCTGCTTTGGCATTCGGTCTGGACAAGGCTGAAAAGGGCGACCGCAAGATCGCGGTGTATGACCTGGGCGGCGGTACGTTCGACGTGTCGATTATCGAAATCGCCGACGTCGACGGTGAAATGCAGTTCGAAGTGCTGTCCACGAACGGCGATACGTTCCTCGGCGGTGAAGACTTCGACCAGCGCATCATCGATTACATCATCGGCGAGTTCAAGAAGGAGCAGGGCGTCGATCTGTCGAAAGACGTGCTCGCGCTGCAACGCCTGAAGGAATCGGCTGAAAAGGCGAAGATCGAGCTGTCGTCGAGCCAGCAAACCGAAATCAACCTGCCGTACATTACGGCCGACGCATCGGGTCCGAAGCATTTGAACCTGAAGATCACGCGTGCGAAGCTGGAAGCGCTGGTTGAAGAGCTGATCGAACGCACGATCGAGCCGTGCCGCGTGGCGATCAAGGACGCGGGCGTGAAGGTCGGCGAAATCGACGACGTGATTCTGGTCGGCGGTATGACCCGTATGCCGAAGGTGCAGGAAAAGGTCAAGGAGTTCTTCGGCAAGGATCCGCGCCGTGACGTGAACCCGGACGAAGCCGTCGCCGTTGGCGCCGCGATTCAAGGTCAGGTTCTGTCGGGCGATCGCAAGGACGTTCTGCTGCTCGACGTGACCCCGTTGTCGCTCGGCATCGAAACGCTCGGCGGCGTGATGACGAAGATGATCAACAAGAACACCACGATCCCGACCAAGCACGCGCAGGTCTACTCGACGGCCGACGACAATCAGAGCGCCGTGACAATCAAGGTGTTCCAGGGCGAACGCGAAATGGCAGCGGGCAACAAGCTGCTCGGCGAGTTCAACCTGGAAGGCATTCCGCCGGCACCACGCGGCACGCCGCAGATCGAGGTGAGCTTCGACATCGACGCGAACGGCATTCTGCACGTCGGCGCGAAGGACAAGGCGACCGGCAAGGAAAACCGCATCACGATCAAGGCGAACTCGGGTCTGTCCGAAGCCGAAATCGAGAAGATGGTGAAGGACGCGGAAGCGAACGCGGAAGAAGATCACAAGCTGCGTGAGCTGGCCGATGCCCGCAACCAGGGCGACGCGCTGGTCCACAGCACGAAGAAGGCGCTCACCGAATACGGCGACAAGCTGGATTCCGGCGAGAAGGAAAAGATCGAAGCCGCGCTGAAGGATCTCGAAGAAACGCTGAAGAGCGGTTCGAGCGACAAGGCCGCGATCGAAGCCAAGATCGAAGTGGTGGCCACCGCCTCGCAGAAGATGGGCGAGAAGATGTACGCCGACATGCAGGCTGCGCAAGGTGCCGAAGCAGCCGCGGCAGGTGCGGCGGGTGCGGGTGCATCGGCGGCCGGCGCGAGCCAGCAGCAGGACGACGTGGTCGACGCCGAGTTCAAGGAAGTGAAGAAGGACTAAAGCCAGGTCGCATTTCGACCGTAAAGCCGCGCACAGCGATGTGCGCGGCCCGGCTGCACAAGGAACCACAAAGAAGGAACCGCGCCTCGTTGGGCGACACACGTGCAAGAGCGGTTATCACGCCTGGCGAGCCTTTTGGGGCTCTCCGGGCACATTTGTTTTATGGAGGGCGTTGTTTTGAACCGTGTCGAAACGGGTGAAAACAGCGGCCGGACGAGTCGTGAGACTCCAGCATTCAAGAGGAGCCACCGCGTCGCATTGCGCGAGTGGCGTTGAACCGATATGGCGAAACGGGATTACTACGAGGTTCTGGGCGTCGCAAAGAACGCGAGCGACGACGAAATCAAGAAGGCTTATCGCAAGCTCGCGATGAAGCACCACCCCGACCGCAATCCGGGCAACAAGGATGCGGAAGGGCATTTCAAAGAGGTGAAGGAAGCCTATGAAATGCTGTCGGACTCGCAAAAGCGTGCCGCGTACGATCAGTACGGTCACGCGGGCGTCGATCCGAACATGGGCGGTGCCGGTGCACAAGGCTTCGGCGGTTTTGCCGATGCGTTCGGCGATATTTTCGGCGACATCTTCGGCCAGGCGGCCGGGGGCGCCGCACGCGGCGGCGGACGTGCCGGCCCGCAGGTGTATCGCGGAGCCGATCTGCGCTACAGCATGGAAATCACGCTGGAACAGGCCGCGCACGGCTACGACACACAGATTCGCGTGCCGAGCTGGGTTTCGTGCGAAGTCTGTCACGGTTCGGGCGCGAAACCCGGCACCAAGCCGGAAACCTGCCCGACCTGTAGCGGCTCGGGTTCGGTGCGGATGTCGCAAGGCTTTTTCAGCATTCAGCAGACCTGCCCGAAGTGCCACGGCACCGGCACCTACATTCCCGAACCGTGTGGCCATTGCCACGGCGCGGGCAAGGTGAAGGAAACCAAGACGCTGGAAGTGAAGATTCCCGCAGGTATCGACGACGGCATGCGCATCCGCTCCGCCGGCAACGGTGAGCCGGGCATCAACGGCGGTCCCTCGGGCGATCTGTACGTCGAGATTCACATCAAGCAGCACTCGGTGTTCGAGCGCGACGGCGACGACCTGCATTGCCAGATGCCGATTCCGTTCACCACGGCGGCACTCGGCGGCGAAATCGAAGTGCCGACGCTCGCGGGCCGCGCCAGCTTCACCGTGCCGGAGGGTACGCAGTCGGGCAAGACGTTCCGTCTGCGTGGCAAGGGCATCAAGGGGCTGCGTTCGAGCATCGCCGGTGATTTGTACGTGCATGTGCAAGTCGAAACCCCGGTCAAGCTCACCGAGTCGCAGCGTGATCTGCTCAAGCAGTTCGAAAAGGCGCTGGTGGAAGGCGGCTCGCGGCATAGCCCGCAAAGCAAGAGCTGGTTCGATCGGGTGAAGAGCTTCTTCGATTAATAGCAGTTGGAAGTTGGCGGTGAGCATGACGACTGATAGGCGCGGCGCGGTGTTCGCGTTGCTCGACGATTGCGACGCGACGGCGGCGCGCCGTTCGAGTCGTCTGTACACGGGTTTCGTGCATGAACGGGTTTGCGCGGACGCCGCGCAACTCGAGGCCGTCTGCGACATCGTCGCGGCGGACATCCGGGGCGGCTTGCATGCCGTCGTGCTTGCCGACTATGAATTTGGCCGGACGCTTCTCGATATCAGGGCGGTCCGGTCTCCAAAAACGCAGCGTGGCAATGCCACGCTGCGTTTTTTATTGTTCGAGCGCTGCGACAAACATTCAAGCGAAGAGGTCGATGCGTGGCTCGCGGAAGACGACGAGGGGGCGGCCGAGCCGTCGGTGGCGGGCACGGCCAACGTCCGTGCGAGCGTCAATCCCGCGCAATTCAACGCGGCAATTGATGCGATTCATGCCGCGTTGTGCGCCGGCGATTCGTATCAGGTCAACTACACGTACCGGCTCAATTTCGACGTGTTCGGCTCGCCCACTGCGTTCTATCGGCGCCTGAGGGCTCGTCAGCCGGTTCCGTTCGGCGCGCTGATCGCATTGCCCGGCGATAACTGGGTGTTGTCGTGTTCGCCGGAGCTTTTCGTCGAGAAGCAGGGCGAGAGGCTGCGCGCGCGGCCGATGAAAGGCACCGCGCCGCGCTCGGAGGATCCCGTCGCGGATCGTGGCACTGCCGAGTTCCTTGGCAACGATCCGAAAAACCGCGCCGAAAACGTGATGATCGTCGATCTGTTGCGCAACGATCTGTCGCGCGTCGCGCAGACGGGGTCGGTCAAGGTGCCGGCGCTGTTCGCGGTCGAACCGTATGCGTCGGTCTGGCAGATGACGTCGACGGTGGAAGCGGCGTTGCGGCCGGGCACGTCGTTCGCGGGCATCCTGCGCGCGCTGTTTCCGTGCGGCTCGATCACCGGCGCGCCGAAGCATCGCACGATGCAGTTGATCGACGAGCTCGAGAGCACGCCGCGCGGGCTTTATACCGGCGCGATCGGGTGGCTCGATGCGCCTTCCGATGATGCGACGCATGCGGGCGCTAAAGGCCCGTTGGCAGATGCCACCGAAGCGCCAAAGGCTCCTGCCGCACCCACCACCTCAAACGAATCCCCCTGCGGCGACTTCTGCCTCTCTGTCGCAATCCGGACTTTGACGTTGAAGCGGTCCGAGCAAACTGGCGGGCTGAAAGGCGAGATGGGCATCGGCGCGGGCATCGTCCTCGATAGCGTGGCCGCCGACGAATACGCGGAGTGCAAATTGAAAGCGCGTTTCCTGACCGGCGCCGAACCGGGTTTCGAACTCTTCGAAACGATGTACGCGACTCGGGAAGAAGGCGTGCGGCATCTGCCGCGTCATCTCGAACGACTGTCTTCGAGCGCCGCCGCGCTCGGCTTCAAACTCGACGACATCAACGCGATTCGCGCGCAAATCGCCGCGAAGTGCGCGACGCTACCGACGCAAACTCCGTATCGCATGCGGCTTTCACTGAGCAAGGACGGCACGGTGCAAATCATCGCCGCAGTCCTGACACCGCTCGCGGACTCGATGGTCGGCGTGCTGCTCGGTCCCGACCTGGCCTTTCCCGCGACCGAGGCCGGCGACCCGCTGCTGCGCCACAAAACTACCCGCCGCGCAGACTACGACCGCGGCTGGCGCGAAGCTGAAGCGAAGGGCGCATTCGATACGCTGTTCTTCAACGAACGAGGTGAGTTGACCGAAGGCGGCCGGTCGAATGTGTTTGTGAAGCTGGCGGGGCGATGGTGGACGCCGCCGCTCGCGTCGGGCGTGCTGCCCGGTGTGATGCGCAGTGTGCTGCTCGAAGAAGCGTCGGACCTGCAAGCGGCTGAAAAAGTCCTGACGCAGGCGGACGTGCTGAACGCCGAAGCGCTGCTAATGTGCAACGCATTGCGCGGCGCACTGCCGGCGCGGATTGTCCGTTAGAACAGTGAAACGACCCGCACGCGTGGATCAGTAAGAAATAACCGCCCGCGTGCGCAAACACAAATCAGCGCCCGGCTAAACACCCAAGCGCTTGAAACTCATCAGAACGTGTGCTCCGGCCCGGGGAACGAACCGTCCTTCACCGCGCGCACATACGCTTCCACGGCGGCCAGAATGCTCGGCTGCCCCTGCATGAAGTCCTTTACGAAGCGCGGTCGCTTGCCGGGGAAAATCCCCAGCATGTCGTGCAGCACCAGCACCTGACCCGAGCAATCGAGACCCGCGCCGATCCCGATCGTCGGAATGCGCAACTGCTTCGTGACCTCGCTGGCGAGCTGCGTCGGAATTGCTTCCATCACGATCAGTTGCGCGCCGGCTGCCTGCATGGCGAGCGAGTCGCGCAGCAGTTGGCTCGCGCCCGCCTCGGTTTTGCCTTGCACCTTGAAGCCGCCGAACGCATGCACCGACTGCGGCGTGAGGCCGACGTGCGCGCACACCGGAATCGAGCGGTCGACCAGAAAGCGCACCGTATCCGCGAGCCATTCGCCGCCCTCGAGCTTCACCATCTGCGCGCCGGCGCGCATCAATTCCACCGAGCTTCTGAATGCGTCCTCCGGCGTGCCGTAGGTGCCGAACGGCAGATCGGCCACCACCAGCGCCGAGGTCCGCGCGCGCGCGACGCTGGCCGTGTGATACGCGATGTCGGCGAGCGACACCGGCAGCGTGGTCGTCTGGCCTTGCAGCACGTTGCCGAGCGAGTCGCCGATCAGCAGCACGTCGACGCTCGCGCGATCCAGCAGCGCGGCGAAGCTTGCGTCGTAACAGGTGAGCATGGCGATTCTTTCGCCGGCGTCGCGCATTGCCTGCAGTTTCGGCACGGTGATCGCGTTCCGGCTCGCTTCCTGCAAATAAGTCATGGGTCAATCCATTGGAAAAAGAGGTGGCCGCGCCGCTCAGAGCGACGTGCCTTTGACAAAGAATTCCTTGCGGCCGCGCATCGTTTCGATGCGTTCAGCGAGCAGCGCAAGGTCCGCGTCCGAGTCGAGCGGATTCAGGTGTTCGGCGTTGACCGTCAGCACCGGCGTGCGGTCGTAGTGATAGAAGAAGTCGTTGTACGCGTCGCACAGCGCGCGCAGATACGCGTCGGAAATCTGCAGCTCCATCGGCACGGCGCGCTTCTGGATCCGCGCGAACAGCACCTCGGGACTGGCCTGCAGATAGACCACGAAATCCGGCGCCGGCGCGCTGGTTTCGAGCCGCGCCGCGAGCGCGCGATACAGTTGCCACTCGTCTTCCGGCAAGGTCAGACGCGCGAAGATGTCGTTCTTCTGCGTCATGAAATCGGCGATGAGCGGCGTGCCCGAACCATACGCGGCGCTCACGTCCTGAGCCTGCTGCGCGCGCTGCAACGCGAAGTGCAGTTGCGTGGGCAATGCGTAACGCGCAGTGTCGCGATAAAAACGTTCGAGAAAGGGATTGTCCTGCGGCCGCTCGAAGAGTTCGTGCATCGACCAGCGCTGCGCGAGGCGCCGCGCCAGCGAAGTCTTGCCAACGCCGATCGGCCCTTCGATCGCGAGATAGCCGAACGGTGGGCGCAATTGCGGTGCGGTGACCGTGAGGGGCGGCGAACTCATTCGCACCGGCCTTTGTCGGCGCCGCCGGCGGCCAATGCATTGAGCATCGGACACTGACAGGGCGACTTCACCTTCTCGATGCGTTGATGGCTGACACCGGCGAGCAGTGCATCGGCACGGCCGTATTGCGGAATGACGAGCGCCGCGTCGATTTCGACGAGCGGCACCAGCGCGAATGCGCGTTCGACCAGGCGCGGATGCGGCACGATCAGGTCGGCTTCGTCGATCGACTGATCGCCGTACAACAGGATGTCCAGGTCGAGCGTGCGCGGTGCGTTGCGAAACGGCCGCTCGCGGCCGAACTGATGCTCGATCTTGTGGCACAGCGCCAGCAGATGCCGCACGGGAAGCGTCGTATCGAGCTTCACGACGCAGTTGAAATAGTCGTCACCGCCCGCGTCGATCGGGGCGGTGCGATACAGGCTCGATTTCGCGAGCACGGAGATGGTGTGCTGTTGTGCCAGGCACACCACTGCGTCTTTCAGGGTCTGGCGCGCGTCCCCGAGATTCGCGCCGAGGCCAAGATAAGCAACCGTCATGGCATAACTTCCTGCAACTATCGTTCGACGGCTTCAGCGAACGCTATGTCAGTCGTCGTGCGAGCCGTCGCGGCCCGCGTCGTTGTCTGTGCGTTCGGCTGGCGTGCCGCCCTCCATTCCGTCGCCCGCTTTGCGGTTTCTGGCGCCACTGCTGCGCCGCCGTCGTTTTCTGGGACTCCGGTCCTTCCCGCCCTGCGTGAGCAATGCCTCGCGCGCGGCGACGTCTCCTTCGATGAACTCCGTCCACCACGCACCGACCGACTCGTCGAGTTCGCCCGATTCGCAGCGCAACAGGAGGAAATCATACCCCGCTCTAAATCTTTGGTGTTCCAGCAGCTTCAACGCGCTTCTTCCCGAACGTTTTTCGAGGCGCAACTGCAGGCCCCAGATCTCGCGCATATCCGACGAGAAGCGCTTGTGGATCGCGAGTTTCTCGGTTTGCATGTCGAGCACTTCGTCCATCGCGCGATGCAGCGCGGGCACCGGATATTCACCGTCAGCTTCAAATTTCTGCCAGCGCTGCTGCACGTCGTGCCACAACAGCGTGGCGAACAGGAAGCCCGGCGATACCGGTTTGCCGGCGCGCACGCGGGCATCCGTATTGGTCAGCGCCAACGTGATGAATTTTTCGCCGGTGGGCTGCTCGAGCACCACGTCGAGCAGCGGCAGCAGGCCATGATGCAGGCCTTCGTGGCGCAAGCGCTTCAGGCAGGCGAGCGCGTGACCCGACAGCATCAGCTTGAGCATCTCGTCGAACAGACGCGCGGCGGGCACGTTGTTGATCAGATCGGCCATTTTGGCGATCGGCGCGCGGGTACTGTCTTCGATCTCGAACTCGAGCTTCGCGGCGAAACGCACCACGCGCAGCATACGCACCGGATCTTCGCGATAGCGCGTGGCCGGGTCGCCGATCATGCGCAGCAGACGCGCGCGCATGTCGGCCATGCCGTTGTGGTAGTCCAACACGGTTTGCGTGGCCGGATCGTAGTACATCGCGTTGACCGTGAAATCGCGGCGCGTGGCGTCTTCGTGCTGCTCGCCCCACACGTTGTCGCGCAGCACACGGCCGCTCGCGTCCACCGCGTGAGTGCGACGGTCGAGCTCGTCGCGCTTGAGGCGACGCGCCGGCGCGGCGTCTGCCGCGGGCGGATCGACCAGCGCGCGGAACGTTGAGGTTTCGATGATCTCCTGGCCGAACTGCACGTGCACGATCTGAAACCGCCGGCCGATGATGCGCGCGCGGCGGAACAGCTTCTGCACCTGTTCGGGGGTCGCGTCGGTGGCGACGTCGAAGTCTTTCGGCTTGATGCCGAGCAGCAGATCGCGCACCGCCCCGCCGACGATGAACGCGCGGTGCCCTGCCTGCTGCAAACCTTCGGTCACGCGAATCGCGTTCCTCGAGATCAACGCGGGATCGATGCCGTGCACGTCGTGCGGAATGATCACCGGCACGTCCGGGTCGGGCACGGCCTGGGCGGCCGCGCCGGCGCCGGCGGATTTGCGGCGCGGCTTGCTCGCGCCCGCGGTGGTGGACTTCGTGGGCGTGCGGGCGCTGCCGGTCGAGTCTGCTTCGGCTTCGGCGGGCAGCGTGTCGTCAGCGGGCGCCGCGTCCTGGCCGAATAGCTTGCGGATGAGTTTTTTGATCACGAGGGTTGAAAGAGTTCGAGGATGCGCCAGCCTTTGGCGTGCGCATGGGCGCGCAATGTGTCGTCCGGATTGGTCGCGATGGGGTCGGTGACTTTCTCGAGCAACGGAATGTCATTATGCGAATCGCTGTAGAAATAGCTGTGCTCGAAGTCGCTCCAGGTCTTGCCGAGCGACGCGAGCCACGCTTCGGTGCGGACGATCTTGCCTTCCTTGTAGCTCGGCGTGCCGGTGGGGCGGCCGGTGTATGGCCCGTGCGGATCGCCGTCGACGGTTTCCACTTCGCAGGCGATCAGCGTATCGACGCCGAAAGCCTGGGCGATCGGGCGCGTGATGAATTCGTTGGTCGCGGTAACCACGCAGCACAGGTCGCCGGCTTCACGGTGCTGCTTCACCAGTTCCAGCGCGGCCGGAAAGATGGCCGGCTTGATCACTTCGTGCATGTACTGCGCGTGAAGGTCAGCGAGTTGCGCGCGCGTGTACTTGGCGAGCGGCGTGAGCATGGCGATCAGATAGGCATGAATGTCGAGCTTGCCGGCTTTGTAGTCGGCGAAAAAGCGGTCGTTTTCACGGGCGAAATTTTCGCCGTCGACCATGCCTTGTTTCACCATGAAGCGGCCCCATTCGTGGTCGCTGTCGGTGGGAATGAGCGTGTGGTCGAGATCGAAGAGTGCGAGGTTAGCCATGGGGGCCTATTTTACTTGAAGCGGATGAAGCGGCGTGCGAACCTGCCGCCGAGCCTGATGAGCCGGGCGCGGCGCGCCGTTCGTCGACGTCGGGCGAAGCCAGCATGGTGCGCAACAGCGGCAGCGTGACCGCGCGCTTCTGTTCGAGCGAAAAGCGGTCGAGCGCGTCGAGCAGCGCCATCAGGCTCGGCATGTCGCGGCGAAAGTGCGTGAGCAGGTAGGCGGGCACGTCGTCGGCGAGCATGAGGCCGCGCTCGCGCGCCGCGTGCTTGAGTACCGCCGCCTTGCCTTCGTCCGGCAGCGGCGCGAGATGGAACACGAGGCCCCACCCGAGGCGGGTGCGCAGATCCTCGCGCACCGTCATGCCGATCGGCGGCGCATTGCCCGCGGCGACCAGCGCGCTGGTGGGATGCGCGCGCACTTCGTTGAACAGGTTGAATACGGCGATCTGCTGCGCGGCCGACAGCGCGTCGCAGTCGTCGATTGCGTACAGCGCGACGCGCGGGTCGAAGCTGAACGCGGCGAGGCTGCTCTGCGGACCGGCGAAGCGCGCATGGCCCGGCGGCGCTTCGTGCACGAGCGCTTGCAACAGGTGCGTGCGACCGCTGCCGGATTCGCCCCAGAGGTAGAAGGTGCGGTCGGCGACCGGTCCGGCGGCGAGCGCGTTGTCGAGCTCACGCAGTCGCGTGACCAGCTCCGCGTTCGCGCCGGCGAAGAAATTGTCGAATGTCGATGGCGGCGGGGTGCCGAGATCGAGCGTCAGTTGACGAAGCACAGTAGGTGAATGCCGAAAATGAGGCTAAGGCCGCAAGTGGCCCGGACCTCGGGCCCTGAAACGTCAGTAAGCAGTTAGTTGTTGTAAAGCGTGCTGGCCAGATAGCTTTGCCGCAACTCGCGGATCGCCACCGACAGGATCGCGCTGACCGGCAACGCGAGCAACACGCCGAAAAAGCCGAATAGCTGGCCGAACGCAAGCAACGCGAAGATGACCGCGAGCGGGTGCAGCCCGATCCGTTCGCCGACTAAACGCGGCGTCAGATAAAAGCTCTCGACGATCTGCGCGAAGCCGTAAATCAGCGCAACCGCACCGAAGCCGTACCAGTCGCCGAACTGCAGCAGCGCCGCGAGCAGCGCCAACACCAGACCGGTTGCGAAACCGAGGTACGGGATGAATACCGCGAGCCCCGTGAAAATGCCGACCGGCAACGCGATCTCGAAGCCGGCCAGACTCAGCGCGACGGAGTAGTACACCGCCAGCACCGCCATTACCAGCAATTGGCCGCGCAGGTATTGCGACAGCATCTGGTCCATGTCGCGCGCCAGTTTCAGCGTCTTGTCGAGCCAGCGGCGCGGCACCACGATCTGCAGGCGCGCGAGCATGCGGTTCCAGTCGAACAGCAGATAGAACAGCACGAGCGGCACCAGCACGAGGTTGCCGACCACCGTCATCATCAGATTGCCGCTGGTGCGCAGCGAGGTCCACGCATACCGCGCGACGGTTTGCGCGCTGCCTTCCAGCTGCCCCATCACGAGGTCGCGGATGCTGGCGAAATCGAGCGAGTCGGCCAGGCCTAGCATCGCCAGCTTGGGTTGCAGCCATGCGCTGACATGCGCGAAGAACACCGGCACCTGCTGGCGCAATTGCGGCCCTTCCTTCTGAATGACCGCGAGCACCAGCAGCACGAGCATGGTCATCAGCAGCGTGAAAAACAGGATCATCAGCAACGCGGCGAGGCCGCGCGGCACGCGCCGCCGCACCATCCATGCGACGCCCGGCTGCAAAATGTACGCGAGAATCGCGCCGAGCAGAAACGGCGTGAGGACCGGGCTGAGCAGCCACAGCAGGATGCCGACGCCCAGCGCGATAGCCAGCAATATGAAGGCGCGGCGCTGAACCGGAGTCGGAATCGGTGAGTTTTGTTGCAAAGTTGGTTTCCCAGGTGTCGTCGGAACCGGATGATTCAAATTCCAGCCAGTCGGCCAGCATCGGGTAAAATCGCATTTTACCGACCTTCGAGCTCTTCCCCATGAATCACCCGAAATCCGCCCAGCCTTCAACTGATTCGGCCCAAGGTTTGTCGTATCGCGACGCCGGCGTGGACATCGACGCGGGCGACGCCCTTGTCGACGCGATCAAGCCCTTTGCCAAAAAGACGATGCGCGACGGCGTGCTGGGTGGCATCGGCGGGTTCGGCGCGCTGTTCGAAGTGCCGAAGAAATACAAGGAGCCGGTGCTCGTGTCCGGCACCGACGGCGTCGGCACCAAGCTGCGCCTCGCGTTCCAGCTGAACAAGCACGACACCGTCGGCCAGGATCTGGTGGCGATGAGCGTGAACGACATTCTCGTGCAGGGCGCCGAGCCGCTGTTCTTCCTCGACTACTTCGCGTGCGGCAAGCTGGACGTCGGCACGGCGGCGACGGTCGTCAAGGGCATCGCTCATGGCTGTGAACTGTCGGGTTGCGCGCTGATCGGCGGCGAAACGGCGGAAATGCCGGGCATGTATCCGGACGGCGAGTACGACCTGGCCGGCTTCGCGGTTGGCGCGGTCGAAAAGAGCAAGATCATCGACGGCAGCACGATCGCCCCCGGCGACGTGGTGCTGGGCCTCGCGTCGAGCGGCATTCATTCGAACGGCTTTTCGCTGGTGCGCAAGATCATCGAGCGCGCGCAGCCTGACCTGAATGCGGATTTCGACGGCCGAACGCTTGCCGACGCGCTGATGGCGCCGACGCATATCTACGTGAAGCCGTTGCTCGCACTGATGCAGCAGATCACCGTGAAGGGCATGGCGCACATCACGGGCGGCGGGCTGGTCGAAAACATTCCGCGCGTTCTGCGTGAAGGCCTGACGGCCGAGCTGGATCATCGCGCATGGCCGATGCCGCCGCTGTTCACGTGGCTGCAAAAGCACGGCGGCGTCGCGGACGCGGAAATGCATCGCGTGTTCAACTGCGGGATCGGCATGGCGGTGGTGGTTTCGGCAGCCGACGCCGATGCGGCGATCGGCCTGTTGTCGGCGGCTGGCGAACTGGTCTGGAAGATCGGCGCGATTCGCGAGAGCGCGGCCGGTGAAGCGCAGACCATCGTGATCTAACGGTTGGTATATCCCGCGCGGCGTGCGAAACGCACAGCGCCGCGCGGGGTCGGTGCTTTAACGCGTCACGTCAAAAGCTTCACCTCAACGCTTCAAATCAACGCCTCGATCTGATCGAGCACCCGCGCGGTTGCGTGCGGATCGCAGCAGTCCACCACCACCCGCTCGGTCATGCTCCGCAGCCACGTGAGCTGCCGCTTGCACAACTGCCGGGTCGCAAAGACTCCCTTGTCACGCATGGTCGGATAATCGACCGCGCCATCCAGATACTCCCAGACCTGCCGATAGCCGACACATCGCATCGACGGCATCTCGGGCTGTAAGTCACCGCGTTCGCGCAACTTCACCACTTCATCGACGAAACCGCCGGCCAGCATCGCGTCGAAGCGCTTCTCGATGCGCGCGTGCAACACGCCGCGATCGGACGGCTCCAGCGCGATCGGCACGAAGCGCCACGCGGCGGCTTCGTCGCGCGGCCGCGCCGGGGCGGCCAGCAATGCTGACATCGCTTGCCCGGTCAGCAGAAAAACTTCAAGCGCGCGCTGAATGCGCTGCGAATCGTTTGGTGCGAGCCGCGCAGCCGTCACGGGATCGACCTCCGCGAGCCGCGCATGCATGGCCGGCCAGCCTTCGCGAGCGGCGTCGGCGTCGAGCGTCGCGCGCACGTCCGGGTCGGCCGCGGGCAGGTCGTTGAGCCCCTGCGTGAGCGCCTTGTAGTACAGCATGGTGCCGCCGACCAGCAACGGCAGCCGCCCGCGCGCGTGAATTTCGCCGGTCAGTCGCAGCGTATCGGCGCGAAACTGCGCGGCCGAATAGGCATCGGTCGGATCGACGATGTCGATCAGATGATGTGGCGCCACCGCGCGTTCTTCCGCCGTCGGCTTCGCGGTGCCGATATCCATCTCGCGATACACCAGCGCCGAGTCGACGCTGATGATTTCCACCGGCCGCCGCGCGGCCAGCGCCAGCGCGGCGGCGGTTTTACCGGAAGCGGTCGGGCCGAGCAGGCAGGGGATCGGTGTCGGGGATGGCCGTGACGTCATGGGCGAACCGGCGCGCGTCGAAACAAGGTCATCGAATGCATCGTCACTGCCCGCGCATGAACAGCCGATCGAGATCGGACAGCGTCAGTTGATACCACGTCGGACGCCCGTGGTTGCATTGATCGGCGCGCTCGGTCGCTTCCATCTGACGCAGCAGCGCGTTCATTTCGTCGAGCGTCAAACGACGGTTCGCGCGCACCGCGTGATGGCACGCGAGTGTGCCGAGCAGTTCGTGCTGACGCTCGGTCAGCACGCGCGAGCCGCCGAACGCGTGCAGGTCGGAAAGGACCGCGCGCGCCAGCGCCTGCAGATCGGCGTCTTTCAGCAACGCGGGCACGGCGCGGATCGCGAGCGTGGTCGGCGAGAGCACGGCGAGGTCGAAGCCGAGCGCGTCGAGCGTGTCGCGTTCTTCTTCCACCGTGCCGATTTCGATCGGATCGGCCGGCATGGTCTGCGGGATCAGCAGCGGCTGCACGGCGATCGCGCGATCGGCCAGCGCGTTCTTGAACTGCTCGTACAGAATGCGCTCGTGCGCGGCATGCATGTCCACGATCACCAGTCCGTGCGCATTTTGCGCGAGCACGTAGATGCCGTGAATCTGGCCGAGCGCGAAGCCGAGCGGTTGCTCGTCGGCGGCGTTGAACGTGGGCGCGCTATACGGCGCTGAAGCGTTATATGGCGACGGCGTTTCGGCGGCCGAGTCGCGTGCTTCGAAGAGCGTCGCGCCTTCGGCGGTGCCGGCGTTGGTGTCTTTGCGGCCGAACAGCGCGTCGTAGAACGCGAGCGGTTGGGCGACCGGCAGCGTGCCTTGCGTCATGCGCGCCTGGCGCATCCAGGTCGTGCCGGGCTGCGACGAGCCGAACCCGCCGCCCGGTCCGCGAGTCAGGCCACCTGCAAAACCGCTGGAGCCGATGCCTGGGCCAAAACCGGCGCCACCGCCGCCACCCGCGCCCGCACTTGCGCCCGCGCCGCCCAACGGCGTCGCACCGAACGAAGCCGGCCCGCCCGCCGCAGGCTCCAGGTGCGCCGCATGCCCGCCCGCCGTCGTTTCCGGCGATGCGCCCGCATGCCGCGCCAGCGCGCGCTGCACCGCGTGGAACACGAACTGGTGAATCGAGCGCGAGTCGCGAAAACGGACCTCGATCTTCGACGGATGCACGTTCACATCGACCCCTTCGGGCGGCAGATCGAGGAACAGCACGTACGACGGATAACGGTCGCCGTGCAGCACGTCTTCGTAGGCGGCGCGTACCGCGTGCGTGAGCAGCTTGTCACGCACGAAACGGCCGTTGACGAAGAAGTACTGCTGATCGGCGCGGCCGCGGCTCGCGGTCGGCAGCCCTGCGCAGCCGTAGACTGCCAGCGGTCCGGCGGATTCGTCGAGCGGCAGATGGGCCGTCGCGAAAGTGTCGCCGAGAATCTTCGCGACCCGCACCGGCGGCTCGCTCGCGTTCCAGTGTTCGACCGCCTTGCCGTTGTGCAGCACCGAAATCGCGACGTCCGGCCGCGCCAGTGCCGCGCGCCGGATCTGTTCGAGGCAGTGGCCGAGTTCGGTCTGCTCGCTTTTCAGGAATTTGCGGCGTGCTGGCGTGTTGAAGTACAACTCGCGGACTTCGATCGTCGTGCCCTGAGTGCCGGCCGCGGGGCTCAGCACGCCGGTTTGCGCGTCGACGCGCACGGCATGCGGCGCGTCTGCGGTGCGGCTCGTGATGGTCATTTGCGCTACCGACGCGATCGACGCCAACGCCTCGCCGCGGAACCCGAGCGTAGCGACCGCTTCCAGTTCGGCGAGCGAGCGGATCTTGCTGGTCGCGTGGCGCATCAGCGCGAGCGCCAGTTCGCTCTCGGGGATGCCGCAGCCGTCGTCGGTGATCGAGATGCGCTTGACGCCGCCTTCGTCGAGCAGAATGCGCAGCGTCTGCGCGCCGGCATCGAGCGCGTTTTCCAGCAGTTCCTTGACCACCGAGGCCGGCCGTTCGACCACTTCGCCGGCGGCGATCTGGCTGATGAGCTGATCGGGAAGGGGCTGGATCGCGCGCAACGGACGTGGCGCGGACGTGGCCGCGGCTGCTGGGACGGTGGCGGAGCCGTCAGGCGTTTCGGAGAATTCGGACATGGCGAAATTATAGCGATTCGGCACAGGGGTCCGCCGCCGCACACAGCGGCGGCAGATTTTTAATCGCAGCGGGGCACTTTCGGTATCATGACGCGGTCAATTTCCGGCTGCCGGCGTGTGCTTGCATGAGTTTGCGTGTGCTCGCCGCTGTCGTCGCAGGCCTGCCCGCAAGCCGTTTCGCCACACTCTCATTCGTTTAACAGAGGACGCTCCTTGGATACGCTGCTACATTTCGTCAACCTCGTCCTGCACATCGATAAGTTCCTCGGAGACTTCATTCACGTGTACGGCGCCTGGGTCTACGCGGTGCTGTTTCTGATCGTGTTCTGCGAAACCGGGCTGGTGATTCTGCCGTTTTTGCCCGGTGACTCGCTCCTGTTCATCGGCGGCGCTTTCTGCGCGACGGGCCAGTTGAACCTGGGTTTGCTGATCCTGCTCCTGCTGATTGCGGCGGTCACGGGCAACACCGTCAACTACATGATCGGGCGGGCCATTGGGCCACGGGTGTTCAATTCGCACATTCCTTTCCTCGAACGCTTCCTCGATCGCCGCGCGCTGCAGAAGACCCACGACTTCTATGAGAAGCACGGCGGCAAGACCATCGTGCTCGCGCGTTTCATTCCGGTGGTGCGGACCTTCGCGCCGTTCGTGGCTGGCGCATCGTCGATGACGGTGAGCCGGTTCCAGATGTTCAATATCATTGGCGCGTTGCTGTGGGTGTTGCTGCTCGTGCTTCTCGGCTACTTTTTCGGCAACATTCCGTTTATCCGCCAGTACCTGAATGTGATCGTGCTAGTGGGTATCGGCGCGGCCGTGGTGCCGGTTCTGCTCGGCGCACTGTGGAAGATGTTTCGCAAGGATGCCGCAAAGGCCGGCGGCCGCTGACGCGCCGGCGCGGCCGCTGATGCCGGAAGACGAAAAGGCGCCGCGAAATCTCGCGGCGCCTTTTCTATTTTGCGAAGCTTGAGTCTGCCGTGGCGAGCGGCTCCAAGTCGACGTCGCGGCGCAAACCTTCCTCCCTTCTAGTGCGTCGCGATCCCCGCCGCGTTCACTGAACCACGCGCGGCGCCAGCGGAGTTTCCGGCGTGGGATAGCCCGCGTCCTTGAATGTCTGAACGATCGCACGATTCGTGTCGAAATAGACCTGCCAATAATGGTCATTGGCCGTAAAGGGCCTCACGCATAGCAGCGGTCCTTCCGGCGTGAAGCTCAACACTTCGATGTCGGGCGCCGGGCTCTCGACCACGTTGGGAATCTGCACGACGGCCGCCCTCAACCGGTTCATCGCATCGGTCGGATCGACGCCGTTGGCGATCTTCGCGGTCAGCTCGACGCGCCGCACCGGCAACACACTGAAGTTCGAGATCGTGTCGGAGAATATCTTGTTGTTGCCGACGATGGTCGTCACGTTGTCCGGTGTCACGATCGTGGTGCCGAACAGCCCCAGTTCCGAGACCGTGCCGGTGACGCCGCCCGCGGTGACGAAATCGCCGACCTTGAACGGCCGCAGCACCTGCATGAACACGCCCGCAGCGAAATGGGCGAGCAGGCCGCCCCAAGCGGTGCCGATCGCGAGGCCGAGACCGGCGAGCAGCGCGGCGAACGAAGTCGTCTGGACACCGAACACCTGCAGGATCGCGAGGATCAGCAGCAGGTTCAGCAAGGCGCCGAGAATCGAGCCGAGATAGTGAGCCAGCGTGGGATCGACCCGGCCATGGCGTCCGAGCACCTTGCGCAGCAAGCCGGTGATCAGGCCGATGATCCAGCGGCCGACGATCCACAAGACGATTGCCCCGAGGACCTTGGTGCCGAGGTCGATGCCCCGGGTCATGATGAACACGCGTATGGTATCGAAATCCAAGATGTTCCTCGCTGGATAAGTTGCCTTCTACTGATTGAACGACGGTGGCGCAATACAGCGGCAAAATGCCCGACGACGGGCGCAAACGGTAACACTCGGCTTGGGGAGTTATAGGCGACGGCGCGCGCATGTGCAAGGACCGTTCCCGCTGACCGAGGGGCAGGCCAGGCGGGAAAGAGCGGGCGCTTTGGTGGTCGGGGTCAAGGGTGGGGCTCGCCGCGTTCGCGGTGCGCAGGGCGGTGTAATCGTGGCTTGGACGTGCGTTGTCGGCGTGGCCTTGGGGGTGCCAACTGGTTGCGCTTACATGCGCATTGGCTCACATGCGCAGATGCGATTCGGAATAGCGCGACGTGCGGATGACGAGCGCCTTGTCGGCGCGCATTCTCGTGGCGCGTTTGCGGCGTGCGAGGAACTGCCACGCGAAAGCGACGACGATAGAGAGCACATACGCGCCGGCACGCTGATAAAACGCGGCAGGCGCGCTGAATTGGCCGTAGCGGTTTTGTGAGTCGGCGAACACGAGGAAGGTCAGCGCCGCATCGAGTGCCAGCGCGGCACATACCAGTGCCGCGAACACTCGCGCGCCGTTGACTGCCGGGCCGGAGGTGAGCCGGTTGTACAGGCCGCATACGAGCAAAGCGGCCGCGAGTAACGCGAGGTTCGAGACGACATCGAACAGAAAATTGACCATATCGATTCAAAGAAAGCGCAGGGTGCCGCAGGGTTGCCGAAGCGTCTGCTGACGCGAGGTCCCGGTAGGGTCTCCCGGGGCGGCGGCGATCATTGCATATCTTTCTGTCTCGATAAATGGGCTTGTCTTGAAGGAGCTTGGGGGGATGCCGGTATGGTGGAGTGGTTGCGTGGAAAGGCTTGATCGTTCCCTGCGATGTAATGAATTGCGGTGTGGGAATGTGTCGGTGAAATCGTGAGGAATGCTGTAGAAGGAAATTGAGTGAGGAAAATTTCCCCACGTCCTTCGACGGAGAACGGGATGGAGTTTGTGCTGCCGAATACTGAATGGGCATAGCGCGTCGCGCGTCAGCGAATCATGTGCGAATGCGCATTCCTGCAACCAGTCTGGTTATATGCGATTGTGATGTAAGTCGCCTTCGCCGCCGACCGGCCGCTTAGAAGCGATACGAAATGCCGATCTGCAACGTCGGATACCATCGAAACGGCGACGCCTTATCGCGCAATTGCTGCAGCCCGGTATTTATGATCTGCTGACTCATCGCCGGTCCTGCAGCTTGAGAGAGCGCAGGTGAGAGCGTGTAGTAAGAGCGGGGGATGCCGTAGGCGACGCCCAGATCGACCACGAGGCCAAATCCCTTCGACGCCGGTCGCAGCCCGTAGCCCACGCCCAGATATGGCATCACAGGCGGGTACTTGACGGTGGCCGTCGCGTATTCGCCCGGAAAGGCGGGCGAGGCTACTCCGTTGAACACATAAACGCCGTTCGTCGGAACGGAGTTCCCGGAGACCTCGTTGTCCGTAATACGGACGCCGGCCGTGATGCGAAACCCGCTATTCGCCCACGGGAAAAAATCGCCGTACAGGCCGCCCTGACGCAGACGCAGATTGTCCTCATAGCGATTGCCGCCCACGGTGAAGTCGTGCGACAACTTGATCGCGTTGAAGTCCGCATGCACGCCGAATCTCGAATTGATGCTCAGCGCCGCGCCGACGCCGATGCCAAGCGTGCCGCCTTGGATGAATATTTCCTGGGCGTGCAACGTTTCGGTGGAGATTGCGGTGCCGACTACCCAGATTACTTTTATCGTCGTCTTCATGGGCCCCCTAAGCGGTTGGGCGGCGGGAGTGTTGTCCCTGCCCAGTCCTGTGGTCTTGTCTGGGGCGCTCTAAGGGCGCCACGAAAAGATCATGCTTGGGCAGGGCGCGGGCGGTCTGTGGGATGTCGAACTGTTTTGGGGAACGATCGAAAAGGACGCCAAAGCGTGAAGCGCATGGAAAGCGGCTTGCGAGGTTGATGCGTGCAAGCCTTGGGCTCTCTTGCCAGGCCTATGGAATTCGCCGCGGTCCGTGTGTGCGGTTTCGCACACCGGGCGGTTCATATAATTACGTAGCCCTGCGTAGGATTGCGATCTCCTGGATTGCTCTCCTCGATTGCACGACTTGACCCGGAGGCAATCGGACGGCTCATGGGCGCACAGTTGGAAATCGCGTCGAGCGAAAACATCCGCTCAGCGCCTAAACGGAAAACGGGCGCCGGAAAAGAAAAAGGGCTTGCGACGCTGACGCGTGCAAGCCCTTGAATCTTTTGGTAGGCCGTACGGGATTCGAACCTGTGACCAACGGATTAAAAGTCCGCTGCTCTACCAGCTGAGCTAACGACCCAAAAGAGAAGCGAAATTATAGCGACGGCCTCAATGGCTGTCAACACGTGAGACCGCTACAGCGATCGACACTTCAGATAGTGAAAAGCCCGGGCATCACTGCCCGGGCTTTTCAGCGAGAGGCGCGCGTGGCTATGACATCGGACACTGCGCGTTACTGCCAACAACTCAACCTTATGCGGCTACTTGATCTGCGACAGCTTGCTTTGAGCCGACTGCGCGACATCCGAACCGGCGTATTGCGCGACGATCTGCTCGAGCGTCTTTTTGGCCGCAGCCTTCTGACCTTGCTCGAGTTGATTGTTCGCAATCGCCAGCAGCGCTTCCGGCGCACGCGGATGCTGCGGGTAGTTCTTCACCACACCTTGCCAGACAGCCGTCGAGCCCTTGTAATCGCGCAGCGCATACAGCGCGTTGCCGAGCCAGTACTGCGCGGTCGGCTGGTAGGGGCTGTTCGGATACTTGGAGATGAAGCTGCGGAACGACGTCGCCGCGTTCTTGAAATCGCCGCTGCGGAACTGCTGCGAAGCCGCGTTGAACGAATCGGTTTCGCCCGGCTGCACCTCGCCCTGGACGCCGTCCACCGTCTGTTGCTGCGGCTCGAATTTCTTCAGACGCGTGTCCAGATCGGTGTAGTAGTCCTTCTGCTGTTTTTGCAGCGTGGAGAGTTGATTCGCCATGTCCTCGTTCTGCCCGCGCAGTGTCGCGACCTGCTGATTGAGCTGGTCCAGACGGTTGGACTGATCGAGGATCGTGCGTTGTGCGGCCGACAGCTGGCTCGACAAACTATCGGTCTTCGAGCGCAGATCGAGAATGGCCTGGCGGGCCTGATCGTCGTCGAAGATGCCTGCATGCGCGGGCACAGCCGCGAAGGCCGTGCCTGCGACGCAGGCCGCTGCGGCAAACCGCAGCCAGGAGAAACGATGCGTCATGCGGCTCATCATCTGTTGACTTACTGTTGATACACGAGGTCGGCGCGGCGGTTTTGTGCCCACGACGCTTCGTCATGACCCGTAGCTTGCGGCTTTTCCTTGCCGAGGCTCACGGCTTCCATTTGCGAGTCCGTCACGCCCATCAGCGACAGCGAACGGCGCACGGCTTCAGCACGCTTCTGGCCGAGTGCCAGGTTGTATTCGCTGGTGCCGCGTTCGTCGGTGTTGCCCTGAATCAGCACGTGACGCTGCGGATGGCTCTTCAGGTATTGCGCGTGTTGTTGCAGCAGCGACTGGTAGTCGTCCTTGACCGAGTAGCTGTCGAAATCGAAGTAGATACTGCGCTTGGCGAGCGGGCTGTTCGGATCGTTCAGCGGGTCGACGTTGACCTGCGCGACATCGTTCGGGTTCGGCTGCGTCGAGACCGCGCCGCCCTTGTTGGCGTTTTCATCGAGCTTGACGCCCGAGTGGCATGCGGCCAGCGCGCCGACCATCAGTACAGCAAATGCGAAACGAAGTTTGGACATCATTTTGGTTACTCTCCTTGTGTTATTGCATCAACGTTATTGCATAAACGGGCCCCAGGACGGCTCGCGTACGCTGCCGCCCTGAACAGACAGGACCTGCCGAGTGCGACCGTCGGTCGATACTGCGGCCAACACGCCACGGCCGTTCACCTGTGTGGCGTAAAGAATGTACTGACCGTTCGCCGCGAAGCTCGGCGATTCGTCATGTGTCGTGTCCGTCAGGCCCGTGGCGGTTCCGCCTTGCAGGTCCTGGATATAGAGCTTGAAGCCGCCGCCGACGCGCGAGATATATGCGAGCTGCTTGCCGTCCGGGCTGATGCGCGGGCTGGTGTTGTAGCTGCCCGTGAACGTGACGCGTTGCGCGGCGCCTGCGTTTTCGCCCTGGGCCGGCATCTTGTAGATTTGCGGCGCGCCGCCGCGGTCGCTGGTGAAATAGATCGACTGGCCGTCAGGAGAGTACGTCGGCTCGGTGTCGATCGAGCTGCCTTGCGTGAGACGACGCAGGCCGCTGCCGTCCGCATTGACGGCGAAGATCTGCGTGTTGCCGGTGCGCGAGAGCGCGACGGCGAGCGTGCGCCCATCCGGCGACCACGCCGGCGCACTGTTGTTGCCCTTCTGATCCGACACGACCACGCGACGGCCCGTGGGCAGGTCGTGGATGTAGACGATCGGCTTTTTCTTCTCGAACGAAACGTAAGCGACCTTGGTGCCGTCAGGCGACCATGCCGGCGAGATGATCGGCTCGGGGCTCGACAGCGCGATGTGCGCGTCCTGGCCGTCCGAGTCGGAGATCTGCAACTGATAACGGCCGCCCGTCTTGATGACGTACGACAGGCGCGTGGCGAACACGCCGCGGTTGCCCATCAGTTTCGCGTAGATATAGTCCGCGACCTTGTGCGCGCTCATGCGCAAGCCGCTTTCGGGGCTTACCAGCACGAGGCCGCCGAGGCTTTCGCCCTTGACGGTGTCGTACAGCTTGAAGCGCACTTCGTACTGGCCGTTCGGCAGGCGGTTCACGCTGCCCGCGACGAATGCGTTGGCGCCCTTGGCCTTCCAGGCGCCGAGGTCGACGGAATCCGACTCCGACACCGGCGTTGAGCCCGCGTCGATGTTCGTGAATTTGCCGCTGCGTTGCAGATCCTGACGCACGATTGTGCTGACCTGCTGCGGCGAGTTCGCTTCGTTGGCGAAATTCGCCGTGGCGATTGGAAACTGGGTGGAGCCGACGCCTGTCACGAGGACGTTCAGTTGTGCGTTGGCGGCGCCGCCAACGGCGATCAGGCACGATGCTACGAGTGTCCGCAGGCCTAGCTTGGTCATCAAACTCATGCTGTATGGATTCCCCAAAAACGGTTTTACTAACACTTCACAACAGCAGACAGACCGGAAAACGCCTATTTCGTTCCCGAGCACGCCGCGCCGGGCGGGGCACGGCGTCTGCTGTCATCGGACTGTCAAGATGCTGCAATCAACCTGCCGGACGCAGCGTAATCAGGAAGCTTTCCGGCGCCTTGCCATTGGTGTCCAGAGGCATTGGGTCGGAGCGCTGGACGGCCCGCAGTGCGGCGGCGTCCCACGCGGCGTTGCCGCTGCTACGGGAGACTGACGCGTTCAGCAAGGTGCCTGTCGGCGAGCAACGCACGGAGATCACGGTTTCCAGACCTTCGGTTTCGCCACCCCATGAGATGTTCGGGCGCACCGCGTGACGCACCTTGTCCGCGTAACCCGGCGATGCCGCTGTGCCACCCGAGCCGCTGCCCGTGCCGCTCTTGCCGAGCCCATTGCTGGTCGAGCCTGTGCCACCCGCCATGCCCTGCATCTGCGCGAGGCGCGCACGACGTTCGGCATCGACCTTCTTCGCTTGTGCCGCAGCGTCGGCTTGCGCCTTGGCCTTCGCCGCTTTCTGCGCGTCGGCCTTCTTCTGCGCTTCAGCTTCGGCTTGCTTCTGTTGCTGCTCCTGCTGCTGTTCTTTCAGCTGCTGTTGCTGTTCGGCCAATTGTTGTTGCTTCAGCTTTTCAGCCTGCTGCTGTTGTTGCTGCTGCTTCAGTTTGGCTGCCGCGGCCTTCTGCGCGGCGAGTTGCGCCGCCTGGTCCGCCGCCAGTTGCTGCTGGCGTTTCGCCTCGGCTTCCTGCTGTGCCTGCAGCTTCTGCTGACGCTGCTGTTCGGCCAGTTGCGCTTCGCGAGCCGCTTGCTGTTGCTGGCGCTTCTTTTCCTGCAGCGCGATGTCGGCCTGCTCGTCCCGCACCGGCGGGGCAGGCGCGACTGGCACCGGTGGCGGCGCCACAGGATGCGGAATCGCCGTGTCCGGCACCTCGGTCCACAGCTCGGCTTCAGCGCCTTCGGGCGTACTGTTTTGCCACTGAATGCCGTGATAGAGGAAGAACCCGAGCAGCGCATGCATCACCAGCGCGAACGCAAAGGCTCGCCCGGTGCCGCGTTCACGCGGTGGCTGGAGGGGGTATTCGGAGTTCTTGCGGATCATTGCGATTTGACGAGCAATCCAACGCGCTTGACGCCCTGGGCTTTCAGCTCGGACATCACGTTCATTACGACTTCGTACTTCACGGTTTTGTCGGCGGCGATGACGACAGGCTGATCAGGATGCGATTGCGCCCGGTCGGCGATGAAGCCGTTCAAGCCGGCCTTCGTCATGTTTTCCTGCTGCTGCGCGCCGGAATCGTCCTTGTACTTGACGCTCATATTGCCGTCCGCGCGAATATTCACGATGACCGGCGGGGTTTGCTGCTGCGGCGCGGCGCCGCCGACGGTCGGCAGATTGACGATCGACGGAGCGACGAGCGGCGCGGTCACCATGAAGATCACGAGCAGCACGAGCATCACGTCGATGTATGGCACGACGTTGATGTCGGCCATCGCGCGGCGCGAGCGCGAGCCGCGCATGCTGGAGGAGCGAGAGCCTGCCATCGTGGACTCCTTACTGTGCCTGGCGCTGCAGGATGTTCGAAAACTCTTCGATGAAGGTCTCGAAGCGGATCGCCAGACGGTCGATGTCGTGCGCGTAGCGGTTGTAGGCGACCACCGCCGGAATGGCGGCGAACAAGCCGATTGCCGTGGCCGTCAGTGCCTCGGCGATGCCCGGCGCGACATTCGCAAGCGTAGCCTGCTGAACGTTGGCGAGGCCGCGGAACGCATTCATGATCCCCCACACCGTGCCGAACAGACCAATATACGGGCTGACCGAACCGACCGACGCGAGAAACGCCAGATTGGCTTCGAGCACGTCCATTTCACGCTGGAACGCAGCTCGCATGGCGCGCCGCGCGCCGTCGAGAATTGCGCCCGGATCGTTCAGGCGCTTTTCCTTGCCCTTCAGGAATTCGCGCATGCCGGACTCGAAAATCCGCTCGAGCGCACCGATCGTGTGGCGATTGTTCGCGGCGCTCTGATAGAGCGCCTGCAGATCGCCGCCCGACCAGAAATCGCGTTCGAAGCGTTCAGTTTGCGCGCGCGCACGGCGGATCGCAAACCACTTGCGGAAGATGAAAGTCCATGACAGCAGCGACAGCAACAGCAGGAGGGCCATGACGGCCTGTGCCAGCAGGCTCGCGTTGAGTACTAGTGAAACGATCGACAGATCTTGTGTAGTGTTCATAAAGATTCGATTTAACGTCCCGGGACGGGGGCGTCCGACTGCAAGGTCGTTCGAAGCTTGCCGTTGGCAAAACGGAAGCGTCGGCGATTATCGCAAGCCGAACCATGCTTTGTGCTGCTTGATCGGTATGAGTTCACTGGTCCCCTAACAACGGGGTTCAGACTTCGTTCGTTGACACGCCGTCGTGGTTTACCCCCGGACCGCCCCGCAAGGCGGCCAGAACCGGCGGCGGAATCGCGGCCGGCCGCAGCGCAATGCGGTCGACGCAGCCAATCCGGATCGAACCGGTAGCAAGCAGCGTGCCTTCGCGCCACGCTTCCTGGGCGAAGTCTACCGAAGCCCTGCCAAGACGCTCGATCCGGCTGACGATTTTGACGACGTCGTCAAGCCGGGCCGGCGCCCGGTAATCGAGCGCGGTGCTGCGCACGATGAAAATCGCACCCGTTTCGTCCGCGAGGCGGCGCTGGTCGACGCCGCACGCGCGCAGCCATTCGGTGCGCGCGCGTTCGAAAAATTTCAGGTAGTTGGCGTAAAACACGATGCCGCCAGCATCGGTGTCTTCGTAGTACACGCGGATGGGCCACATGTACCCGATTTCGGTGCCAGGCTGGCTGGTCGACATATTCATGCGGCGCATTTTACCGGAACGCACAGTCCAGGGTCTGTTTCAAAGTGTGCGCCTTGTCTGGCGGGCGTCAGCCGCGATGAATCGTCAATCCGGCGAACGATTGGGCGACCGGCATCAGCTCGATCGTGTTGATGTTGACGTGGGCCGGGCGGGTGGCGATCCAGTAGATCGAATCCGCGATGTCTTCGGCCGTCAGCGGCTGGACGTTTTCGTACACCTTGCCGGCTTTTTCATCGTCGCCGCGAAAACGCACGTTCGAGAATTCGGTTCCGCCGCACAGGCCCGGTTCGATGTCGGTGACGCGCAGCGCGGTGCCGGCGAGGTCGGCCCGCAGGTTCAGACTGAACTGGCGCACGAATGCCTTGGTGGCGCCGTACACGTTGCCGCCCGCATAAGGCCAGCGGCCTGCCGCGGAGCCCAGATTGAAGATATGCCCGCGATTGCGTTCGACCATGCCGGGCAGCAGCGCATGCGTGACCTGCACGAGACCCGTGCAGTTGGTCTCGATCATCGTGTTCCATTCGTCGAGACTCGCCCTTTGCGCCGGCTCGACGCCGAGCGCGAGGCCGGCGTTGTTGACCAGCACGTCGATCGCGGCGAATTCGGCCGGCAGCGCGGCGGGCGCCGCTTCGACGGCGGCGCGGTCGCGCACGTCGAGTTCGTATGGCAGCAGCGCGTCGCCGAGTTCGTCGGCGAGTGCCTGCAGGCGGTCTTTGCGGCGCGCGGTGGCGACGACGCGATGGCCGCCTTTGACGAAGGCGCGAGCGATGGCGGCGCCGAATCCCGCGGACGCTCCGGTGACAAACACGATCATTGCAGTTCCCTGGTCGGAAAGAGAGAAAGGCCCCAAGCCTACTTCCAATGCGGCGCTGCGGCAAGGATGAACCAGCCGTATCAGCGGCTGCGGCAGTGGCGCGCCGCGGATGCCCGGCGCGTTGCCCCCGGGCGTTCGCACGCCGCGCGGGGTGGCGTTGCGACAGGTTCCACCGCTGTGACCGACGCGCACCGGGGCGCCGGCAAGCCGGTTGCCTATTCGACCCTCTTCCAATAAACTAACGCGCTCGACCCTGCGTGACTGGCGATAGAACCGATTCAACCAATCGGGTTCAAGGTGGAACAACCCACCGTGAAGCGCAGGGTGCCGTTTTGCCGTTCGCCTGGGCAGCCGTGATCCGCGCGCGTTTATCTGCGCTGACGGTGGCTGTCCTGCCTCGCGTGTGCGGCGACTCTCCGTTCGCCACGTCAGGGCTGGCTCAGCCGCCAGCAGCGCTGCGTACCCTCTACGCAAGATTCGGCGCATGATCCGGTCAACCTGAACACATTCAACGGAATCCGTATGTTTGACAGAGCCCAAAGCACCATCGCCAACGTCGATCCTGAACTCTGGAAGGTCATCGAGCAGGAAAACCGCCGTCAGGAAGAGCACATCGAACTGATCGCGTCGGAAAACTACACGAGCCCGGCTGTGATGGCTGCGCAGGGCTCGCAACTCACCAACAAGTACGCCGAAGGGTATCCGGGCAAGCGCTACTACGGCGGCTGCGAATACGTCGACGTGGCCGAACAGCTGGCGATCGACCGCGTGAAGCAACTGTTCGGCGCCGAGGCCGCCAACGTGCAGCCGAATTCCGGCTCGCAGGCGAACCAGGGCGTGTTCTTCGCGATGCTCAAACCGGGCGACACGATCATGGGCATGAGCCTCGCGCACGGTGGCCACTTGACCCATGGCTCGCCGGTCAACATGTCCGGCAAGTGGTTCAACGTGGTGAGCTACGGCCTGAACGAAGCCGAAGACATCGATTACGACGCCGCTGAGAAGCTTGCTCAGGAACACAAGCCGAAGCTGATCGTGGCCGGCGCGTCCGCCTTCGCGCTGCGCATCGACTTCGAACGCATGTCGAAAATCGCCAAGTCGGTCGGCGCGTACTTCATGGTCGACATGGCGCATTACGCCGGCCTGATCGCCGCGGGCGTCTACCCGAATCCGGTGCCGCACGCCGACTTCGTCACCACCACCACGCACAAGAGCCTGCGCGGTCCGCGCGGCGGCGTGATCCTGATGAAGGCCGAGTTCGAAAAGCAGATCAACTCGGCCATCTTCCCGGGCATCCAGGGCGGTCCGCTGATGCACGTGATCGCCGGCAAGGCTGTCGCGTTCAAGGAAGCGCTGTCGCCGGAATTCAAGGCATATCAGCAGCAAGTCGTCGAAAACGCGCGCGTGCTGGCTGAAACGCTGGTCAAGCGCGGTCTGCGCATCGTCTCGGGCCGCACCGAAAGCCACGTGATGCTGGTCGACCTGCGTGCGAAGAAGATCACCGGCAAGGCTGCGGAAGCGGCGCTCGGCGCGGCGCACATCACGGTCAACAAGAACGCGATTCCGAACGATCCGGAAAAGCCGTTCGTGACGAGCGGCGTGCGTCTCGGCTCGCCGGCCATGACCACGCGCGGCTTCGGCGTGAAGGAAGCCGAGCTGGTGGGTAATCTGATTGCCGACGTGCTGGACAACCCGGAAGACACCGCCACGATCGACCGTGTGCGCGCGCAGGTCGCCGAGTTGACCCAACGCTTCCCGGTTTACCGCTAAGCCGTCATGCATTGCCCCTTCTGCCGCCACGCCGATACGCAGGTCGTCGACTCGCGCGTATCCGAAGACGGCGCGACGATTCGCCGGCGCCGCCGCTGCCCGGCCTGCGACAAACGTTTCACGACGTATGAGCGGGTCGAGCTGGCGTTGCCGTCGGTCGTCAAGAAGGATGGCAGCCGCACGGAATTCGACCGCCGCAAGATTGTCGCGAGCATGCAACTGGCGCTGCGTAAGCGCCCGGTGGCTGCGGACGCGATCGACGCGGCGGTCGCCCGCATCGAGTACCAGTTGCTCGGCAGCGGTGAGCGCGAGGTCCGCAGCGAGCGGCTCGGCGAACTCGTCATGAACGAGTTGCGTGCGCTCGACACGATTGCCTATGTTCGTTTCGCTTCCGTCTACCGGCGCTTCGAAGACGTCTCCGAATTTGAAGACGTGATCGAAGAATTTCGCCGCGCTTCTTCTCCGCCCAAGCCTCCACGCAAGCGCTGAGCGCAGTCGCGCCGCGGGTTGCTTTTCTGTCTCCGTTGCTCCACGCGTTGTTTCTCGCATCAGTCTCTCCCCGTCTATGATGGTTCGTCGCGTGCATTCTTACGCGGGATAGTGTCCGAGTGCCACCTGGCCATCCGGCCGATTGCCGAGCCACTTTCAAGTCGCTAGATTGGCTGCATTCTTCGAAATGATCAGGGATGCAGATGAAATGCGATGTGGTTTGCCGGCCGCCGGATAGCGGCTTCACGCTTGTCGAAACGCTGGCCGTGATCGCGCTGCTAGCGGTGATCGCGGTGATGGCGACACCGTCATTCGTGGCGTGGCGCGTGCGCGATCAGGTCGACGCGCGTGCGAAGGCGTTGGCGTCAACGCTTGCCTATGCGCGCAGCGAGGCGCTGCGGCGCGGCGCACGCGTCACCGTGTGCAGGATCGATGCGGCGCGAGCGTGCCTTGCCTCGGGACAGCCGTGCGCCAGCGGCATCACCGACTGGTCCTGCGGCTGGGCCGTGCTGGCGGAGCGAGGCGGCATGCTGTCGCTGCTTCGCACGCAGCCGCTGCTCGCGGCGGTGAGCATCACAGGCGTGCAGACGAATCTCACGTTCACGCCGCCGGCGGGGCAACTGATCGGCACGTTTCGCAGTTTCGATGTCGCGCCGCAAGCACCAACCCAGGCGACGAAAGGGAACAATTGGCGACGCTGTATCCATATTGCCGCGGGTGGACGTGCGCGGATTTCCGAGGGTGCGTGCGGAGCGGCGTCATGATGCGGGGTTCGTCGAAGCTGCGCAGGCCTCGTTGCGCACTGAAGTGTCGCGGCAGTTCCCTGATCGAAGTGATGCTTGCGGTCGCGTTGATGGCGGTGACAGCGCTCGGCTTGATTGCCGGTCAGCTGTGGATCGCGCGCGAAGCCCGTGCGACGTCGATGCGCGAACAAGCGACGTGGATCGCCGACTCGGTGGCGGAAGCCACGTATGCGCCGGCCACCGTCGATGCCGCAACGAGGCAGTGGAATGCCCGTGCAAGCGTCCTCTTGCCCCAGGGCGAAGCCTCGGTGACAGGGAACGCTGGCGTGGCCGCTGCGCTCGTGACATGGACTTCCGTGCACGACATGCCGTCTCCCGATGATCCGATCGACAAACCGGAGTCTTGTGGCACAGCGGATGTTCCCGCCGGCTCCTCGTGCGTCGCGCTGGCGTTCGCACAATGATGCGGCGCCGGCATTTTGCTCGTGCTCATACGCTGCTCGAACTGGTGATCGCGATGGCGCTGGGACTGGTGGTGACGGCGGCCGCCGTGTCGCTCTATACGAACCAGCGACGCGCGTTCGAGTACGCGAGCAATGCGATGCGAATCCGCGATGCGGGTTTGACCGCGCTCACGCTCATCGGTCAGCAACTGCAAATGGCCGGCTTTACGCCCGCGGACATCGTGCGCTACGACGGTCCACCGCCGTTGTTCGGCTGTTCGGGCGGTCGGCCGACGGGCGCCGACGATAGCCTTGCGTGCACAAAGTTGTCGAGTGGCTCCGACGGCGTTGCGGTGCGCTACGTGGGAGACAGCGTGTCCACGTGGCAATCAACAAGCGGGCAGGCAACCGATTGCCTTGGACAATCCGTGACAGGCACCGCGGCCGTGCCCGCCGATCAGGGCGTGCTGATTGTCAACCGGTACTTCGCGAGTATCAGCGGATCGACCGGCGAGCCGGAGCTTTACTGCGAGGGCAATGGCAACGCGGGGTCCGCGCAGCCGCTCGTCGAAGGTGTCGAGAGCGTGCGGATCAAGTACTGGCTGGCCGGAGCTCCTGATGCGATAGCCGCGTCGGCGGTGCCTGTCGATCAATGGGCGGAGATCGTCGCCGTCGATCTCTGCGTGCTCGTGCGCGGCGCGCCACAGGCGCAGCGTTCACGCTATGTCGATTGCGACGGCGTGAGCGTGCTCGGTGCCGACTTGCGACCGCGGCAGGCGTTCTCGCGGCGAGTGGCGTTGCGCAATCAGACGGAGGTTGCTTTGTGACGATGCGCCCAGAAATTATCAGGCAGCGCCGTATGCATGAGCGGTACCGTCGACGTCACGGCGAGCCGCCACACTTACGTGGCCTCGATCGCGTGGGTCATGCTTCACGCGCTCGTCATCGCGGCGTTGTTCTGCCGATTGTGCTGCTGATGTCGGCCATGATGCTGGCGACCTCGGCAATCTGGTTCGAAACGTCGCTTGCGGCGACGCGTGCGGCTGCCAACGTGCGCGACTATTTACAAGCTTTCCACGCCGCGGATTCGGCGCTGACTTTGTGCGCGCGCAGTGTCGTCGCGGCCGGGGCTGACGCTGGCGTGTCGGAAGCGACGCAGGCCGCGTCCGGCGAACCGGTTCAGTGGAAACTCGAAACCGCATTTGAAGCGGGCGCGATTACGCCGGTCGCGCAATGGCCCGGATCGCTCCGCGCCCCGCAATGCCTGACCGAGGCCTGGCGTTTAGCGACCCGTGCCGATGCTCGGGCTTACTTGCTGACGTCGCGCGGCTTCGGCCGGACGAGCGACTCGCAGGTATGGCTGCAGATGGAACTGGTGATCGACGGCGAGACGATCGAACGTCATTGGCGGCGCGTCGTCGCCAGGCCATTTTGATGGGAGGCGCATGACGAGGCTGCGCACATCGGCGTTTACGCTGCTTGAACTAGTGATCGCGTTGGCGATAGCGGCCACGCTGGCCGCATTTGCCGTGCCGTCCTATCGCAACCACGTAGCGCGAACGCATCGTATCGACGCGGCGTCCGCGCTGTATCGGGCGGCGCAATTCGTCGAGGGAGCGGCAAGCGACGGCGTGCCGGCATTGCCGCCGGGACTGGACCAGGCGCCGCAATTCGGTAGCGCGATATATCGGTTGCGTGTACTGCCGGCTGACGACACAAACGGCGGCTATTCGATAGAAGCGACGCCAGGTGAATCTGGCCCAATGCGCGATGATCCGTGCGGCACATTTACACTCGACGCGACAGGACAGCGGGGCAACAGAAGCGATGTGAACGGTGTGACACCGGCAAGCAATGAATGCTGGAATATGACTTAGCGACTTAGCGACTTAGCGACTTAGCGCGGCCCGGCGACCAGCCGACTCACCGCGCCGCAGCCGCCTACGCAACTGCCTCAATACCCGCTATTCGTCGATTCAGCCTGCACGCGAGAAGCGGCATCGACAGCGGAATCGCGCTTCATCTGCTGCCAGATCCGATACGCTTCCCAGGCGGCAAGCCCAAGGCTGCCCCATTTGAGGGCTGGCTTCGCGCCCGCTACGACGGTCGCGCGCAACGGCTTGGCGAGCAGCAAGGACGCGATCGAGCTGATGAACGGGTACTGTTTGAGCAGAGCGCCGACGGTTCCCGCATTGATGACGCTCGCCTTCGACCCTTTGCCCACCCGCATCCCGCCGAAGCCCGGCAGGACGAATTTCAGCCAGCTGAAGCGCGTGACCGCCTGCCGCAAGTCGAAAGTCGCCTGAACCAGTTCTATGCGTTCGACGTCTGCTCGCACTAGCAGTAATTCCTTGCGAAGCGCTCGCAGGTGCGGCGCGCTCAACTCTTTGCTCTGGTGGCGCGTGTTACGGAATGCGGTATCGGAACGGGTCTGGCTCATGGCATGTCGGCTGCGGTAGAGGTGGGACGGCTAATGACGCTGCGAACGGACGCTGCAAAAACGGACTCTGCGACAAGGCTCTGCAAATCGCCTGAGACTCTTCCTCGACGAAGTCAACGAAGAAGGTGCCGGGCGCCGAACGCACGCCCCTTACGTCCGCTGTCTCAAGGCTTGCGAAACGCGTCGCGGTCTTTTTCGAATTCGGCGATGGTGGCTTCGAACACCATCGGCGCATTGCGTAACCCGCTGCGAGCCTTCAGCGCACATGCGAGCCCCGCAATCGCATAGAACGCGGTGATGCCGGCGAGTGCCTGCCATCGGTAGGTGTCCCAGAAGGCGATGGCAATCAACGCGGTGAGGGCGATCAGCGCCATGGTGGCAAGCATCATGGCGGCAAGGCCGAGGAACAGCACACCGAGCAGACGGTCTTTCTCTTCGGCGAGTTCGATGCCGACCAGTTCAAGCCGCGTCTGCAAAATGGCAAACACGGAACCGATAATGCGGCGCAACGGACTTTGTTCTCCGCGCTGCGATTGTGTTTCGATCGTCATGGCTGTGGGCGTTGCGCGTAGAGGCGCGTGCGAACATGCGCGCCAAGAGAAGCGGACCGGCCAGGCATGCGCCGGTCAACTCGATTCACTGATGCGCCGGACCCGATTCGTCCGACGGACGCACCAGCGTTACTTGCGGTTGATCAGCAGGCCCAGCAGCACGCCGGCGCCCGCGGCAATGCCGATGGACGCCCATGGATGCTCATGGACGTAATCGTCGGTGGCACGCGCAGCCTTCTTGCCTTTTTCGACAACCACGACCTGTACGTCAGCCGCCTTTTCCTTAGCCTGCTTCAGACGCGTAAGCGCCGTTTCGCGCAGTTCCGAAGCGCGCTCGCCGGTGGCGCTCGCGGCCTGTTTCAGCAGATCTTCAGCGTCCGCGAGGACGGTTTTGATATCCGACATCAATCTCTCCTTGTTGACTTCCGACATTGACAGCTCCCCTTTCGTCTCACGCCACGCGTGAATCGTAACCAAAGAAACGGCCGCTGGCGAGCGCAGTGCCCGGTTTGACTCCAACAATCGCATGAACCGTTCCCGACTGGACAAGGCATGGAATCCTCCCTTAAGGGGCAATCCAGCCAAAGTTTGCTTAAGATGGAGTTGATCTGTCCCGCAAAGTTTCCACCAAACGGGTGAAAATTACAAAAACGCATAAGGTAGTGATGCGATGTTCGTTCGGGAATGCGGCTGTTGCCGTATGCTTCGAATTTTTAAACCTGCGGGCAAACACTCGCGGCAGACCGTAAGGAGATGTACTGATGAGTTTACGTCTTGGCGATATCGCGCCGGATTTCGAGCAGGAGTCGAGTGTCGGCCGGATCAGGTTCCATGAATGGCTGGGAGACGGTTGGGGCGTGCTGTTCTCGCATCCCGCTGACTTCACGCCGGTCTGCACTACCGAACTCGGGTTGACCGCCAAGCTCGCCGGCGAGTTCGACAAGCGCAATGTGAAGACGATCGCGTTGTCGGTCGACAGCACGGAGTCGCACAAGGAGTGGATCAAGGACATTAACGAGACGCAGGCCGCCAATGTCGGCTTCCCGATTCTCGCGGACGGCGATCGCAAGGTGGCCGAGTTGTACGACATGATCCATCCGAACGCGCACGAGACGCTCACGGTCCGCTCGCTGTTCGTCATCGATCCGAAGAAGAAGGTGCGCCTGATCATTACGTACCCGGCCAGCACCGGCCGCAACTTCGACGAAGTGCTGCGCGTGATCGACTCGCTGCAACTCACCGACAATCACTCGGTCGCGACGCCGGGCAACTGGAAGCAGGGTGATGACGTGGTGATCGTCCCGTCGCTGAAGGACGAGGAAGTCATCAAGCAGAAATTCCCGAAGGGCTACAAGGCACTGCGTCCGTACCTGCGCATGACGCCGCAGCCGAACAAGTAAGGGGCTATCGAGCCGCGAAGCGGGTGATTGATTGCAACGCGCAACGTGGCGGCTTGACGTGAGAAAGGCCGGTTCGAATGAACCGGCCTTTCCTTTTTCACATGGTCCGCATCGAGCGGCGAGCTTGCGCCGCAACCCGCGCATCAGCGAGGCATCAGCCCGGCATCAGAAAAACGCCTGAATACCCGTTTGCGCGCGCCCGAGAATCAGCGCGTGAATATCGTGCGTGCCTTCATAGGTGTTCACCACTTCCAGGTTCACCAGATGACGGGCGATCCCGAACTCGTCCGAGATGCCGTTGCCGCCGAGCATGTCGCGCGCGAGCCGTGCAATGTCCAGCGCCTTGCCGCATGAATTGCGCTTCATGATCGACGTGATTTCGACGGCCGCTGTGCCTTCGTCCTTCATGCGGCCGAGGCGCAGCACGCCTTGCAGGCCAAGGGTGATTTCGGTCTGCATGTCGGCCAGTTTCTTCTGGATCAACTGGTTCGCGGCGAGCGGCCGGCCGAACTGCTTGCGATCCAGCACGTACTGACGCGCGGTGTGCCAGCACGCTTCGGCGGCGCCGAGCGCGCCCCAGGCGATTCCGTAGCGCGCCGAATTCAGACACGTGAACGGACCGCGCAGGCCGCCGACGTTCGGCAAGCGGTTCTCTTCCGGCACGAACACTTCGTCGAGCACGATCTCGCCGGTGATCGAAGCGCGCAGACCGACCTTGCTATGGATGGTCGGCGCCGACAGCCCCTTCCAGCCCTTCTCGAGAATGAAGCCGCGAATCGAATCCTTGCCGTCTTCCTCGAGCTTCGCCCACACGACGAACACGTCGGCGATCGGCGAATTGGTGATCCACATCTTCGAACCCGACAGGGAATAGCCGCCGTCGACTTTCTTCGCCCGCGTGACCATGCTGCCCGGATCGGAGCCGTGGTTCGGTTCGGTCAGGCCGAAGCAGCCGATCCATTCGCCGGTGGCGAGCTTCGGCAGGTATTTCTGCTTCTGCGCGTCGGAGCCGAATTCGTTGATCGGCACCATCACCAGCGACGACTGCACCGACATCATCGACCGGTAGCCGGAATCGACGCGCTCCACCTCACGCGCGATCAATCCGTACGCAACATAGTTCAGACCGGGACCGCCGTATTGCTCGGGAATCGTCGGGCCGAGCAGGCCGAGTTCGCCCATTTCGCGAAAAATCTCGATGTCGGTTTTCTCGTGACGGAACGCTTCGAGCACGCGTGGTTGCAGCTTGTCCTGCGCGTAGGCCGCAGCGGCGTCGCGCACCATGCGTTCGTCTTCAGTGAGCTGCTGATCCAGCAGCAACGGGTCTTCCCAGTGAAACTGCGCGGCCTCGGCCATGACGTATCTCCTGATTTCTTGCTCGATCCAAGCTTGACTTAAGTTCCGCTGTGCGAAACAATGTTTTGCAAACGACACCCGAGTGTACCACCCTATGACGCACGCAACCACTTTCTCCGAACCCATCGACGAGCGCAAATTCGTCGCCGCTCTCGCGCGCGGGCTAGATTTGCTGCGCGCGTTCAAGCCTGGCGAGACCATGCTCGGCAATCGCGATTTCGTCGAGCGCACCGGCTTGCCGAAGGCGACCGTGAACCGTCTCGCCTACACGTTGACCGTGCTCGGTTATCTGCGCCTGGACGAATCGCTCGGCAAATATGCGCTCGACGCCGGCGTGCTGTCACTCGGTTTCGCGCTGCTGTCGGGCACCGACACGCTCGAACTTGCGCGTCCGCATATGCGCGTGTTCGCGCGCGAGGTGGGCGCGGCGGTCTCGCTGGGGTGCCGCGACGGGCTCGACATGATCTATCTGGAGACGATCCGCAGCGAGACCGCGCTGACGCTCGGCCTCGCATCCGGTTCGAAACTGTCGATGCTGACGAGTTCGATGGGGCGCGCCTACCTGGCCGTGCAGCCGGCCGATGCGCGCGCCGCGTTGCTGGCCGAACTCAGGAAGGCAGCAGGGAAAGTGGGCGCGGCGCTGGTGGCCGACGCCGAAGCGGAGATCGACGCGTTCGCCACCGAGCGCTGCTGCTATTCGTTTCGCGCGTGGCACGACGACGTGAACGCGGTCGCGGTGCCATTTCGCGAGCCGCGCGAAGGGCGCTGGCTGGTGCTCAGTTGCAGCGGGCCGGCGTCGTCGATGGGAGAGGACGTGTTTCGCGAGAACGTCGCGCCGCGTCTGAAGACGCTCGCGCGGCGGCTGGGCGAACCAGGTTGAAGCGGGGTGCGCGCTGTCAAACCGCCCGGTCGTGATAATGCGCGTTGAACAGCGGCCCTTGCACGAAGCGCACGTCGTACTGTTGCAGTGCGACGAACTGCGGCTCGTCCATCACGCGATTGAAAATCAGCGGAATCCGCAACCGGTTCGCATAGCCGACTAGCGCCTTCACCATCGCTTCGCGCAACGCCGCCGCGGCATCCATCTTGATGAAGTCGAGCCGCGCCGTTTCCGACACCGACAGAATCTGCCCCGCATTGGACAGATTGCCCGCTACCTTGAACCCGTAGTGCTGGTAGCTCTTGGTCAGATAGCCGAGAAAGGTCTTGTGAGCGACCGCCGCCGCCGGCAACTCGATCACCACCCGCGACGGGTTCAAGCCGAACGACATCAGCACGGTCGAGAAATGCCGGCCGTGGTCGTATTTCACGCTCTTGAGCAGACGCTCATGCACGCGCAGAAACAGCAGCCCATGCCGCTGCGCGCCGAAGAAATTGATCGCGTGCAGCGCGCGCGACATGCGGTCCAGCGCGACCAGTTCCTGATCTGCGCCGCAGCGGTCGAACGGATCGAACACTTCGAACGGCGCCGCGCCCAGTTGATGGGTGACGGCCTGAAACCCGAGTTCATCGCCGAACCGGTCCACGCCCTCGGCCCCCGATGACAGCGACTGCGCCAGCGCATGTACGCTGATGTCGAAGATCGGCTCGTAGGCGCTGGCGAGTTCCATTCCGTCGAATTGCGCGAGCGCGATGTCGTTGTGCACGCCTTGTCCCATCACCAGGTGTTCGCCCAGAAACGGATGGCCGGCGGCGCGGGCAATGAGGTCGGGGATGGTCGGCGGAATCATGAACGCGAATGAATGGCGACAGGGAGGGCGCACCCGGCGCCCGGCAACGCGACTGGATTGCCGCGTCCTTCGATGGTAGCAGTCCGCAATCCGCGCACATGAACAAAATGCTCATAACGTTATCGGCCGAACGCTGATGGGGCGGCCCGGCGCGCGGTTTTACGGCCTGAGTTCAGGGTATACGTTAATTTTACTATTCGTAATTCATTTTACTATACGTAAATCTCGTCGCAAGTGAAGAGCGCAGTTGCGCTCGTGCCTGCGCTCGCTGGCGCCACGTGGCGACACATCCGTGTGGATCGCGGCCCGTGCGAATCGAAAGATCGAGTACCAATGGAGAACCTTTGCATGGATACCCCAACCCGTACGCCGTCGCCCGCCAGCTCGCGACTCGAAATCGAGCCGGGCTATCAGTCGGGCTTCGCGAACGAATTCGCGACTGAGGCGCTGCCCGGCGCGCTGCCGGAAGGCCGCAACTCGCCGCAACGCGCGGCCTATGGTCTGTATGCCGAGCAGTTGTCGGGCACCGCGTTCACCGCGCCGCGCGGCCACAATCGCCGCTCGTGGCTGTACCGGATTCGTCCGGCGGCCGTGCACAAGCCGTTCACGCCGCTGCCTTCCGGGCGGCTCGTCGCCAATTTCGCCGAGGTGCCGCCGACCCCGCCGAACCAGCTGCGCTGGGACGCGCTGCCGATGCCGGCCGAGCCGACTGATTTCATCGACGGCTGGGTGACGATGGCGGGCAATGGCGCGGCCGAAGCGATGAACGGCTGCGCTATCCATCTGTACGCGGCGAACCGCTCGATGCAGGATCGCTTCTTTTATAGCGCCGACGGCGAATTGTTGATCGTGCCGCAGGAAGGCCGCCTCGACATCGCGACCGAAATGGGCCGCCTCGAAATCGGGCCGTTCGAGATCGCGGTGATCCCACGCGGCGTGCGCTTTGCCGTGAGCCTGCCGGACGACGCGGCGCGCGGCTACATCTGCGAGAACTTCGGCGCGCTGCTGCGCTTGCCGGATCTCGGGCCAATCGGCTCGAACGGCCTCGCCAATCCGCGGGACTTCCTCACGCCGCACGCCGCCTATGAAGACCGTGAAGGCGATTTTGAACTCGTCGCGAAGATGAACGGCCAGTTGTGGCGCGCGGACATCGGCCATTCGCCGCTCGACGTGGTCGCTTGGCATGGCAACTACGCGCCGTACAAGTACGACTTGCGGCGCTTCAACACGATCGGCTCGATCAGCTTCGACCATCCGGACCCGTCGATCTTTCTGGTGCTGCAATCGCAAAGCGACACGCCGGGCGTCGATTCGATCGATTTCGTGATCTTCCCGCCGCGCTGGCTCGCTGCCGAAGATACGTTCCGTCCGCCCTGGTTCCATCGCAACGTCGCGAGCGAGTTCATGGGTCTCGTGCACGGTGTGTACGACGCGAAGGCCGAAGGCTTCGTGCCGGGCGGCGCGAGTCTGCACAACTGCATGTCGGGTCACGGCCCGGACGCCGACACGTTCGAGAAAGCCTCGCACAGCGATACGTCGACGCCGAAGAAAGTCGGCGACACGATGGCCTTCATGTTCGAGACGCGCACGCTGATCAAGCCCACCCGTTTCGCGCTCGAAACCGCGCAATTGCAGGCGCATTACTACGAGTGCTGGCAAGGTCTCAAGAAACACTTCAACCCGGAGCAACGATGAGCGCAATGAGCGATCTCCAGGCGACGCTCGATCCGTCGCGCAAGAGCTGGGTCGAGTCGGCCAACGATTCGACCAACGATTTTTCGATCCAGAATCTGCCGTTCGGCATTTTCAGCGACCGGCACAACGACGCGCGCCGCGTGGGCGTGGCGATCGGCGACCAGATCGTCGACCTCGCTGCGTTGCAGACGGCGGGTTTGCTGAACGTGTCCGCGAAGACCGAGGTTTTCGCGCGCGACACGCTGAACGATTTCATCGCGCTCGGCCGCGACGCCTGGCGCAGCGTGCGCATCCAGTTGAGCGAGTTGCTGGCACGCGACACCGCGACGCTGCGCGACGATGCCACGTTGCGCGCCAGAACGCTGGTGCGCCAGGCCGACGCGCAATTGCATCTGCCGGTGCAGATTCCGGGCTATACCGACTTCTATTCGTCGAAGGAACACGCGACCAATGTCGGCTCGATGTTTCGTGATCCGAAGAATGCGCTGCTGCCGAACTGGCTGGAGATTCCGATCGGTTACAACGGACGCGCGTCGTCGGTAGTGGTGAGCGGCACGCCGGTGCGCCGTCCCAACGGTCAGTTGAAGCTGCCGGATCAGGAGCGTCCGGTGTTCGGCGCGTGCCGCAAGCTGGATATCGAACTGGAAACGGGTTTCGTGATCGGCGCGGGCAATGCGCTGGGCGAGCCGATTGCCTGTGCGAATGCCGAAGCGCACATCTTCGGCATGGTGCTGCTGAACGACTGGAGCGCGCGCGACATCCAGCAATGGGAATACGTGCCGCTCGGCCCGTTCAACGCGAAGACCTTTGCGACCACGATCTCGCCGTGGATCGTGACGCTCGACGCACTCGAACCGTTTCGCGTCGCGCAGCCGGTTCAGGAGCCGCAGCCGCTCGCGTACCTGCGCCACGACGGCGCGCATGCGTTCGACATCCACCTCGAAGTCACGCTGCGCCCGCAACAGGCGAAGCAGGCGAGCACGATCTCGCGGACCAACTTCAGGCACATGTACTGGACGATGGCGCAGCAACTCGCGCATCACACGGTATCGGGCTGCAATACGAGAGTGGGCGACCTGATGGGCTCGGGCACGATCAGCGGTCCCACCGACGATTCGTACGGCAGCCTGCTGGAATTGACCTGGAACGGCAAGAAGCCGCTGGAGTTGGACGAAGGCGGCACGCGCACGTTTATCGAGGACGGTGACGAGTTGACGCTTGCCGGCTGGTGCCAGGGCGATGGGTATCGCGTGGGCTTCGGCGCGTGCGCGGGTGAGATTCTGCCGGCGCAGCGCTAGGCGGCGAATGAAGAGGACCGGCCGGCACCTGTGCCGGCCTTTTTTATTCAACGTGGCAGGCGGCCGGGCGGCGAGTGCGCCGGGCGCTCGTGTTGTCGAATGGACCGAAGGCTTCCGCCGTGCCCGATCGGTAGAGCCTTGCAAGCGTCGTCGTCCATTGCTGCGCGTGCTGCACGCGCCAGGAGCGCCGGACCATTTACCCCTTCAGCAAGCCGAACACCGCGACGCCGTTCGTCGTCCCGACATAAACCTTGCCGTTGGCGATCATCGGCGTGATGAACTTGTTGCCCGCGCCGAACTGATCGCGGGTGCCCATCTGGTTGCTGTTGTATAGCTCGACGGCGAGATTGGCCGGATCGAACGCGTGCAGCGCCGCCGTGGTGCCGTTTTCCGTGGCCCACACGATGCCGTTCGCCGAGCCGTTGGCGGAGATGCTGGGTGTCGTGCCGGGATAGGCGAATGCCATCGTGGTCTGCGCGGTCGGCGTCGTCGACAGCAATGCGTTGGTCACCGTAAACGCCTTCAGGTTGTCGCCCACCGAGCCGAAATAGACCCTCCCGTTGAAGTATGCGGGCATGCCGAACTCTCCGCCGTGCATCGTCTCCTGAATCTCCTGATAGATGTTGTTGCTCGCGGCATTGAATTTGCCCATCGAGTCGCGGTTCAGCACGTAGATGATGTCGTCCTTGCCCGTGCCGAGCGTGAGGTGCTGGACGACGCCGTTTGCATCGGTGAGATCGGGCAGCACGAGCGCGCCGCCGGAACCGAGGTCTTGGTCGGCATTGGACTCCTGAACGGTGTTCGACATCGCGAAGTAATCAGCGACGGCGAGTCCGCTTGTCGTGCCCAGTTTCAAGAATGAATTGCCGAAGTTGCCTTGCGCGGGAAAGCTATTCGAGTTCAACGTGGTGTCGAATGTGCCGTTGCCGCCCATCAGGTAGATCGACGTGCCGTCCGACGCGGGCCCGGCTCCGCTCATCCAGATTGCGCCGCCCGAACCGTTCGGCGTGAGGTTGAGCACGCTGGTCTGCTGCAAGGTGTCGGCGCTATAGGCCATGATCCAGCCCGTATAGGCGCCGAGGTCGCAATGCGAGGTCCAGGTCGTATAGATCACGCCGCCAAGGAGCAGCAAGCCCGCACGCTCCGCATACGCCGCCGGCGCGAACACGACGTGGCCGTTCGAACTGTTCGCGCCGTTGCCGGGGTAGGTGGCGGCCACTTCCGTTGGTCCGTTCAGCAGTTCCGCGCCGCTCGCGAGGTCGAGCGCGTGCACGCGTTGATGGTAGCCGCCGCTCGCGTCTTTCGACATCGCGACAAGATAGATCGTGCCGTGCGCGCCGCGTGAGCGGTCGATCACCGGCGTTGACGTGATGCCGATCTCCTTCGTGATCTGGCCGCAACCGAGGTCGTCGCTCGGCGTTTCGTTTTTGCCGAGCGTGCTGACCTGCCAGAGCTGCGTGCCGCTGTCGGCGTCGAGTGCGTACACGCTGTCGTGTTCGGTCACGACGTACAGCACGTTGTGGGTGCCGCCCGCGATCGCCAGCGACTCGACAAAGAGGGGTTGCGCGTCGACCTTGCCGTCGGCGGCGAAAAAGCCGACCTTGCCGAACGTCGTCGCGTTGACGTTGGCGGGCGTCAGAATGGTCTCGTTGAGATTCTGGCCGGTGCGGCCGATGTCGTTGTGATAGGTGAGGACGTCATGGGTGATGGCCATCGCCGTGCCGTCCGACGACATGCCCGCGCTGCCGCTGCCCGAACCTGTTGCGCCGCTGCCTCCCGTCGCCGTTCCCGCGCCCGATGCACCCGACGCCCCCGATGCGCCGCCGCTGCTCGCTGCGCCGCTCGTTCCTCCGCTTCCGTTGTCGCCTCCGCCACCACCGCAATCGGCGAACAACATCGCGCTCAGCAGGATCAATGCGCCTAGCAGATAGAAGCGGCGCGGGGTGTGCAGAGTTGGCATGGCGGACTCCCCCATTGCATACGGCGGCGCCATGAGGCATGGGCCGTTCAGCGAAGGGCCGTGCAATGTGGATTCAAGATTAGCATCAGGCGTGTTGGCCGCAAAACGGCATTTGAGCGCGCAACCGTCAGCCGATAACCCGCAGCGGCGCGCGGCGCTTTTCCCACCAGACGGCGGCGAGAAACGCCAGTGCTGCGAAGAGCAGCACGCCGACCATCGCGTCGTTGCCCATGCTCTTCATCAGCGCGCCGGCCACCAGTGGGCCGCCGAAACTGGCCGCGCTCCACGACGCGCCGACCAGCGAACTCGCCGACACCAGCGCGACGCCGCGAAAGCGTTCGCCGCACGCGACCAGCGACAACGTGTAGATCGCGCCCGCAGCCGCTCCGATCACGTATAGCAAAGGCCAGCATAGCCACGGCGACCTGATCGCCCAAGGCAGCAACGGCAGCAGTGCCGCGACGACCACCCCGCAGCCGATATGCACGCGCTCGCGGCCGAGCCGGTCGGCGAGCCAGCCGATCGGAAACTGCATCGTCGTATCGCCGAGCAGCAGCGCGGATGCGAACAGCACCGCCACCTCGCTCGCGATGCCGTGCGACATCGCGAAGAGCGGCAGCAACGACAGCGCGATCGTATCGAACAGCGCGAAGAAGCCCGTGCCGATCACGAGCGCGGGCATCTGCGGCAACACACGACGCCAACTGCCGTGCTCGGCATGTTCATCGCCGGAAGCTTGCGGGGTGGTGCGGATGCTCGCGAGCATGGGCAGCGCCAGCAGGAAAATCGCGCCGCAAAGCAGGAAGCGCCAGTGCGTGAGGCCGGCGATCTGGCTCACCAGCACGGGGCCCGACATCTGGAACAACGTGAAGTTGGTCGCGTAGATCGCGATCACGCGTGCGCGCGAGGCGTCGTCGGCCAACTGGTTGACCCACGCTTCGCCGATCGTGAACAGCAGCATCAACGCGGCGCCGCACAGCACGCGCAACAGCGCCCACAGCCACAGGTTCGACGTAAGTTGCATCAGCGCGGTCGCGAACGCGACCACCAGCACCGCGCCGACGATCACCTGTCGGCCGCCGAAGCGCGTCGCGATCCAGCCGGCCAGCGGCACGACGACGAGACCACCGCCCGCTTGCGCGGCGGTCAACAGGCCGACCACGTCGGTGCCGTAGCCGGCTTGCGTCAGCGCGAGGGCGGTAAGGGGCAGCGTGGCGCCGCTGCCGAGTCCGACGACGGCGACGCTGAGGATCAGAGCGAGGAAATCGCGGGTGAGGATGACTCTCATCGGCCGAGATGCTACTACGGCTGACGGGGCGTGGGCACTGTTGCGGGGTTTGGTGGACGCGCTAACGAGCGCGTCGCAAAGAGGCGAGTCCGTGATATGACAGACGTTAGCCCGCCACTGCCATCCGCTGCGCGCGCCGATCGATCGACACCGACCACAGCGTCAGCATCAACGCGCCGATCGAAGTCGCCACGCCGACCCACGGCAGCGTCGTGAGCGGCGCGCCCGCGCCGATCGCCATCCCGCCGAGCCACGCGCCAGTCGCGTTGCCAAGATTGAACGCCCCCTGGTTCAACGTCGACGCCAGATTCGGCGCATGACTCGCGCGATCGACGATCAGCATCTGCAGCGGCGGCACGATCGCGAAGGCCAGGATGCCCCACACGAAGATCGTGATCATCGCGGGAATCTGCGCGTGCATCGTGCCGGCGAAGATGGTCAGGATCACGACGATCGCCAGCAGGAACGCCACCAGCGACGGCATCAGCCGCCAGTCGGCGAGCTTGCCCCCGAGCGTGCTGCCAACCGTCAGCCCCAGGCCGAACAGCAGCAACACCAGCGTCACCGCGTGCGGCGTAAAGCCGGCCACGTCTTCGAGAATCGGCGTGATGTACGTGAAGGTGGAAAAGAGGCTGGCCGACGCGAGCACGCTGATGCCGAGCACCATCAGCACTTGCGGGTTCTTGAGCACGCTGAATTCGTGCACGAGGCTCGCCTTCTGCATCTCGATCTTCGCCGGCAGGCACACGGCGAGCGCTGCCGCCGCGGCGATGCCGATGCCCGTCACCGCCCAGAAGGTCGCCCGCCAGCCCACGGCCTGGCCGAGCGCCGTGCCGAGCGGCACGCCCAGCACGTTGGCGAGCGTGAGGCCGGTGAACATCAGCGCAATGGCCTGCGCGCGGCGGTTCGGCGCGACGAGTCCCGCCGCCACCACCGAACCGATTCCGAAGAACGCCCCGTGGCAGAACGCCGTGACGATGCGCGCGGCCATCAGCACCGCGTAGCCCGGCGCAATCGCGCACAGCAGATTGCCGACGATGAAGACGCCGATCAGGCTCATCAACGCCTTCTTGCGCGGCATGTTGGCGACCGCGATCGCGACGATCGGCGCGCCGATCGTGACGCCGAGCGCATAGGCCGATACCAGCATGCCGGCAGCCGGAATCGACACGGACAGATCGCGCGCGACATCGGGTAGCAGCCCCATGATCACGAATTCGGTGGTACCGATTCCAAACGCGGCAACGGCAAGGGCGAGCAGGGGCAAAGGCATGGTGGCGGAGCGTGAATCGGCGCGACGGGAAGCGTCGTGCGGCAGGCGCGCGTTTTCGGGACGAGAACGCCCGCGCCATGCGAGGGCAAAACAGTAGGGGATTCTACCTAAGTCAAAACCATGTTGCTGGGCGTCAGGGAAGCTGTTGTTTTTTGCTGAAAGGGGCGGCGCGGGGCCATCACTATTGAGCGGTGCGACGGACGCGCGGGTTAGCGGACGCGCGGGCCGCCACGACGCGGATCAAGGTCGATCAGGCTGGATCGCACGGGTCCAACGTGTCGCCATGCCGGCCCGCGCCACTAGCAAACCGGGCGGCGCCGGCTACGCCTTCTTCGAACACCGCCCGATAGCCGCCTGCACCTTCACGCCGCAGCGCTTCCCCGAAATCGTCGAGCGTGCTGTTTTCCAGTGCCGAGCGGCGGTCGGCCAGCAGCGCCGCTTGAGGAAAGGCGGCGAGTTCGGCGGCCAGCTGTTCGGCTGCCGCGCGCGCCGTGCCCTTCGTGACGACGCGATTCGCGAGACCCATCGCGAGCGCTTCCTTGGCGTTCACCGCACGGCCGGTGAGGATCAGGTCCAGCGCTTGCGACAGTCCGATCAGACGCGGCAGCCGGATCGTGCCACCGTCGATCAGCGGTATCCCGACGCGCCGGCAGAACACGCCGAGCACCGCATCGTCCTCGACGACGCGCAGATCGCACAGCGCCGCCAGTTCCAGGCCGCCCGCCACCGCGTAGCCCGCAATCGCCGCGATCACCGGCTTGCTGAACGCCATGCGCGTCGGTCCCATCGGACCGGGGCCGCTGCCGTCGGCGTGCAGTTCGTTGCGGCGCGTGTCGTCAGCGAGCGCACTGAGGTCCGCGCCGGCGCAGAAGGTGCCGCCCGCGCCGAACAGCACCGCCGCGCGCCATGCCGGCTCTGCCTCGAAGCGGCTGAACGCGGCGCGCAACGCATCCGCGACAGGCCGGTCGACTGCATTGCGCCGCTCCGGACGCTCCAGCACGATGGTGGCGACGCCCGTGTCCGTGTTGGCTTCGATGCGCACGTGTTCATTGACATTTTGCAGGTCTATCATCGTCTGTATTCCTGAAAAGCTCGCCTGGACAATTAGCTTGAAGTTCGGCGTCCGCGCATCCGTGCGGGGCGCTCATGCAGCGTGCTCATGCAGAAGAACTAAACCGGGGGGCTGACATGCTTCTTTCACAATCGGCTCGTAGCGTTAGCGCTCTATTCATGCGCTGGCGCCTGTTCGTCAGCTTAGCGAGCCTGCCTTTGCCCTTGTCCAACTCATCGTCGGCCGCCGGGCCGGCTAGTCCCCAGGAGGGACTTCCTTCGGGGCGCGCCGAAACGGTCTGGATGGTGCCGCTGCACGATCATCCATGGTACGACCACGTGCGCCTGAAACGCGTCTTCGTCACCGACGGCACGCGCCACCAGGTTGTGCTGGTCGACGTACGCAAGCTGCTCGCCTGCGCGAATCGCGACAACACCGACTATGTATTGAAGCCGGTGCCCGAGTGGCACTCGGGCAAGGTGCGCGGCATCCGCGAGTTCCTCGACCCCGACAGTCCACGCATTCCGCAGATGCCGTACGTGACGATCTCGACGCGTCGCGCGTCGGGTTTGTTAGGCTGGCTGGGTCTGGAGCGCGAAGGCGTGGTGGCGTTTCGCAACGGCCAGCACCGCGCGCGCTATCTGGCCGAAGCGGGCGCGCGCTGGTGTCCGGTGGAAGTGCACGAGCGCGAGGCGGCGCTGCTGCGCGAAATCTGCGGCGCGGCCGACGACGCCCGCACCGTGGTCCGCGCGGTCCCGCTCGGCCGCGAGGGCGACGCATAGCGTCTGAAGCCTGGCGCTTCTCGCCCGCCGTTTCTCGCTTGCTGCCTCAGACCTGCCCGGCGGCGCGCACCGCGTTGCGCGGTGCGCGTGCCTGCCATGCCGCGACGTTGCCGAGCGTGGTCTGGGCGATCTCGTTCATCGCTTCGCGCGTGAAGAACGCCTGGTGCGCGGTCACGATCACGTTCGGGAACATCAACAGACGCGCGAGCACGTCGTCCTGCAACGGCAGATTCGAGTGATCCTCGAAAAAGATACCGCCTTCTTCCTCGTACACGTCGAGCCCCAGATTGCCGAGCTGGCCGTCCTTCAACGCGCCGACCAGCGCATTGGCTTCGACGAGACCACCCCGGCCGGTGTTGACCAGCATCGCGCCGCGCTTCATTTTCGCGAGCGCGGCGCCGTCGATCAGATGGTAGGTGGACGGCAACAGCGGGCAGTGCAGGCTGACCACGTCGGATTCGGCGAGCAGCGTGTCGAGCGGCACGTAGCGCGCGCCGAGCGCGAGCAGGTCGTCGGCGGGCGTGCCCGGATCGTGCGCGAGCACCTGCATGCCGAAGCCCGCCATGATGCGCCCGAACACGCGGCCGATCATGCCGGTGCCGATCACGCCCACGGTCTTGCCGTGCAGATCGAAGCCGAGCAGCCCATGCAGCGAGAAGTCGCCTTCGCGGGTGCGCGCGACCGCGCGCGGCAGCCGCCGGTTCAGCGCCAGAATCAGGCCGACCGCATGTTCGGCGACCGCATGCGGCGAGTAGGCCGGCACCCGGACGACCGGCATGCCCAGGTGCTCGGCCGCCGCGAGGTCGACGTGATTGAAGCCCGCGGAACGCAGCGCGATCAGGCGGGCGCCGCCCGCATGGAGCCGCGCCAGCACGTCGGCGTCGACGCTGTCGTTGACGAACGGGCACACCACTTCGCAGCCTTGCGCGAGCACCGCGGTATCGGCGTCGAGGTGCGATTCCTGAAAGTGCAGTTCGTAGCCGTGCGCGGCGTTGGCTTCGGTGAACGTATCGCTGTCGTATTGGCGGGTGCTGAACAGGATCATGCGCATGTCGGACTCCGAAGGAGAGTGCCTACGTGACGACACGGACTCATCGCGCGGCAGGCGGGCGGATCAGTATAAATTACCCGTTCACGGTAATTACGGCGTGGCGCAATGCATAGCGCCAATATGCACGTTTTACCGAAGATCGTGCTTCCGGAAAGTCGATTCGCTGTAATAAAAAATAACGTTGACAGCCGTGCCGAACTGCAATATTGGTTCAAAAAAGCAGTGTTCAAAAAAGGATGTTGAATCAATGCTGTAAGAAACTGGCCATCAGCAGATTATGTCTTTTTCACGGCGGTAGGCAACATCGCGAGGGAAAAGTGACTGTCGAATTAATGGAACCACGTTCCCGAATCGGCGCAGCGGCGCGGTGCGCCCGCGATGCCGGCCACTGCGGCATCGCCTTGCCATAGGCCGCTCAGCCGGCGTTTCACCTGTCTGCGCCGTGGGCCAGGGACAGGTAATGGCTCGATTCAGGCCCGACTGATTGGGTCAGTCTGATTTTATTCGCTTCATGCGGTTTTCGGCCTTTTGCAAATAACCTCGTTAATCGGCGAGCCAACATGATCAGTGAATTGCTGAGATCGCAACCGGAAATCGCGCTGTTTGCAAGCCTTGCAATCGGATATTTTATTGGTTCGTTTCGCGTGGGCCCGATTCAGCTCGGCGGCGTGTGCGGCACGTTGATCGTGTCGTTGATATTGGGTCAAACCGGCGTGCGGCTGGCGCCCGATCTGAAGAACATTGCGTTCGCGCTGTTCATCTTCGCATTGGGCTTCACCGGCGGTCCGCAATTCTTCGCCAACATCGGCCGGGGCTGGCGCTACGGCGTGCTGTCGGTGGTCGAGATCGTCTCCGTGCTGGTGCTGATCCTCATCGCGGTAAGCGTCCTGAAGCTCGATATCGGCACGGCGGCCGGCTTGCTGGCCGGCGCGGCGACCGAGTCGGCGGTGATCGGCACGGCTTCGGAAGCGATCGCGAAGCTCGGTCTCGGCGATGCGGAGACACTGCGCCTGCAGGCCAACATCGTGACCGCATACAGCGTGAGCTACCTGTTCGGCCTGATCACCATCGTTCTGTTCACGAGCCAGTTCGCGCCGCTCCTGCTGCGTATCAATCTGCGCGACGAAGCCGAGCGCGTGTGGCGCAAGCTCGGCGGCGCCGGCGCGTTCAGCGAGGGGCAGCGCGCGGCCGCGCCGGCGTTGGTGGGCCGCGCGTTTCGCGTCGGCGCGGCGGCCGGCGTCACGGTTTTCGCGTTCGAGCAGCAGCACGGCTTCAATCTCACCATCGAGCGGATTCAGCGCGACGGCGCGAATCTGCCGGTCGAGCCGCAACTGCGTCTCGCGGCGGGCGATCTGGTCCTGGTGGCCGGGCGGCGCGCGGCGGTCGTCGAGGCGGCGGGCAGTCTCGGCGAGGAAGTGGCCGGCGCCGCGCTCGGCCAGGTGTTCGCGGAGCGCATCGACGTGGTGTTGACGAAGAGCGACGCGCACGGTTTGACGATCGCTCAGTTGCGCGAGCGGGCCAAGCCGGAAGACGGCCGCGGCGTCTACATCGCGGCCGTCACTCGGCTCGAAACCACGGTGCCCGCGCTGCCCGGCACCGAACTCAACCGCGGCGACGTGCTGACCCTGGTCGGCGCGAAGACCGATGTCGAGCGCGGCGCGAAGCGTCTCGGCTATGTACTTGCCACGACCCAGAAAACCGACTTCGTGTATCTCGGGCTGGGCATCCTGGTCGGCATGGCGATCGGTCATCTCGGCGCACGGATCGGCGGCGTGTCGATCGCGCTCGGCACGGGCGGCGGTTGTCTGCTGTCCGGGCTGCTGTTCGGCTGGATCCGTTCGCGCTATCCGTTGATCGGTTCGCTGCCGTCGGCCGCCGCGCAGATTCTCAAGGACTTCGGGCTGGCCACGTTCATCGCGGCGGTGGGTTTGTCGGCGGGACCGGACGCCATCAAGCTGGTGCGGGAATACGGGCTGGCGCTGCCGGTGGCCGGGATTCTGATGGTGCTGGTGCCGGGCCTGCTGTCGTTATGGATCGGCCACATGTTTCTCAAGCTGGAAGCGCCGATGCTGCTCGGCGCGATCGCCGGCCAGCAATGCAGCACCCCGGCAATCAGCGCGCTGGTCGGCGTGACCGGCAACTCGACACCCGTGATCGGCTACACCATCACCTACGCACTGTCGAACATCCTGTTGCCTTTGATGGGCCCCGTGGTGGTGGGCCTTGCCGGCAAGTTCGGCTAGGCGCCAGGCAGCCACGCCGCGCGCCGCGCCTGGCGCGCCATTGAACGCCGCGCGCGGCGCTCCGGCAGTACGCGAGTGGTGATGCATGGCACGCCGCCACGTGGCACGGCCGCCGCGCCGTTTGCACGAGCAGCAACCAGTACTCAGTATCGCCAACTAATCAGCGAGGACACGATGGACTGGCTACATCACATCTTTCAGAAATCACCCGAGATCGCGCTATTTCTGTCGCTCGCAGCCGGCTATTTCATCGGGCAGATCAGCTTCGGCAAGTTCCAGCTAGGCGGCGTCGGCGGGTCGTTGCTGGCGGCGGTGGTCATCAGCCAGGCGGGTGTGACGATCGACAACGGCGTGAAGTCGGTGATGTTCGCGGTGTTCATCTACGCGGTCGGTTACGACTCCGGGCCCGGCTTCTTCAACTCGCTGAACCGCAAGACGTTGCGCGAGATCGCGATGGCGGTGTTTCTCGCCGTCAGCGCGTTGATTACCGTCGTGGTGTGCGCGAAGCTGTTCCATCTGAACAAAGGTCTTGCGGCCGGGCTCGCGGGCGGCGCGCTGACGCAGTCGGCGATCATCGGCACGGCGGGCGATGCGATCGCGCGCCTGGGCCTGCCGGCCGATCAGGTCAAGTCGCTGCAATCGGACGTGGCGATCGCCTACGCGGTGACGTACGTGTTCGGCTCGCTCGGCGCGATCATCGTCTGCGTGAACATCCTGCCGAAATTCATGGGACAAGGCTTGCGCGAAGCATCGGTCGAAGCGGAGCGCGAACTGGCGGCAGGCGCGCCGGTACGCGGGCCGGGGCAGATCCTCGCGTTGCCCGAACTGGTGGGGCGCGCGTACAAGATCGACGTGAGCGCCGGCAAGACGGTCAAGGCCGTCGAGACGCTGCACGAGGACTTCCTGACGATCGAGCGCATCAAGCGCGACGGCAAGACGCTGGAGCCGACGCCCGATCTGGTTTTGCAGCCCGACGACGTGGTGCTGGTGGTGGGCCGGCGTGAAGCCGTGGTCGCGTTCGGCGCGAACGGCAACGAGGTCGCGGACGTCGGTGACATCGGCGTCGTCATGCAGACGCGCGAGGGCGTCTTCACCAAGAAGGGCATGAACCACACGACGCTCGCCGCCGCGCGCGAACTCGTGGACCGCAATATGCGCCACGGCGTCTACATCCAGAGCATCACGCGCGCGGGCCAGCCGCTGCCGATCCTGCCGGAAACCAAAGTCGAGCACGGCGACGTGATCACCTTCTACGGTTCGCCCAAGGACACCAAGCGCGCGGTCGATGCCGCCGGCTACGAACTGCCGTACAGCAACAAGACCGACTTCATCTACATGGGCGTCGGCCTGGTGCTGGGCTTGCTGATCGGGCTGATCGTGATCAACGTGGCGGGTATTCCGCTCACGCTCGGCTCGGGCGGCGGCTGTCTGCTGGCCGGGCTGCTGTTCGGCTGGATGCGCGGCAAGCATCCGATGTACGGCGCGATGCCGTCGGCCGCGTCGCAGTTGCTCAAGGACTTCGGCCTTGCCGCGTTCGTCGCGGTGGTGGGCCTGAATTCCGGCTTGCAGGCGGTGGTGACGGTCAAGCAGAGCGGTCTGACGATCTTCCTGCTCGGCGTGTTCGTCACGTTGTTCCCGCTGCTGCTGACCATGCTGTTCGGCCGTTACGTGCTCAAGTACAACAACGCCGCGATCCTGGCCGGTGCGCTGTCCGGCTCGCGCAGCGCGAACCCGGCCTTCGGCGGTGTGCTCGACAAGGCGGAAAGCGCGGTGCCGACCGTGCCGTTCGCGATCACGTATGCGATCGCGAACGTCGCGCTGACGTTGCTCGGCCCGCTGGTGGTCGGGCTCGTGTAGCGCGCGCGTCCATCGTCTCTGTTACGCCGGCGCAGCTGGCAGTCCATCGCCACGCCGGCGTCATTCACCTGGCTCATTGGAGAACGCATCATGGCAAAAGAGAAGGGCGACAAGAAACACGCGGACATGGAGCAAGCGGGTCTGGCCGCGCTCAGTCCGTTCGAACTCAAGGACGAACTGATCAAGGCCGCCGGCGGTAGCGCGGTGGAGCGGCCCGCCAACGCGGCAATGCTCAACGCCGGGCGCGGCAATCCGAATTTTCTCGCGACGATTCCGCGCCACGGCTTCTGGCAACTCGGCCTCTTTGCGATGCGCGAGTCGGAGCGTTCGTTCGCGTTCATGCCGGAAGGGGTGGGCGGCTTCCCGCGGCGCGAAGGTCTCGGAGAGCGCTTCGATCTGTTCCTGCGCGAAAACAAGGGCGTGTCGGGGATCGACTTCCTGCGCGGCGCGGTGTCGTACGTGCGCGACCAGCTCGGCTACTCGGCCGGCGACTTTCTGTATGAGATGTGCGAGGGCATTCTCGCGTCGAACTATCCGGTGCCGGACCGCATGCTCAAGCTGTCCGAGCTGATCGTCGGCCAGTATCTGCGCCGCGAGATGATCGGCAATCATCCGTTCGTCGGCGAGTTCGACGTGTTCGCGGTGGAAGGCGGCACGGCGGCGATGACGTACATCTTCAACACGATGCGCGAGAATCACCTGATCAAGGCGGGTGACACGATTGCGCTCGGCATGCCGATCTTCACGCCGTACATCGAGATTCCGCGCCTGAACGACTATCAGCTGAATGTGGTGAATCTGGACGCTGATGTCGCCAATGGCTGGCAGTACTCGAAGCAGGAACTCGACAAGCTGCGCGACCCGAAGGTGAAGGCGTTCTTCCTCGTGAATCCGAGCAACCCGCCGTCGGTGAAGATCAGCGACGAACGCCTTCAGTACATCGCCGACATCGTCAAGGAACGGCCCGACCTGATCCTGCTGACCGACGACGTGTACGGCACCTTCGCGGACGACTTCGTGTCGCTGTTCGCGCTCGCGCCGAAGAACACCATCCTCGTGTATTCGTACTCGAAGTATTTCGGCGCAACCGGCTGGCGTCTGGGCACGATCGCGACGCATCGCGACAACGTGCTCGACAAGCTGATCGCCGAACGGCCGAAGGAAGCGAAGAAGCAGTTGCACGAGCGCTATGAGTCGATCACGACCGAGCCGGACAAGCTCAAGTTCATCGACCGCCTCGTGGCCGACAGCCGCACGGTCGCGCTGAATCACACGGCGGGTCTGTCGACGCCGCAGCAGGTGCAGATGGTGCTGTTCTCACTGTTCTCGCTGATGGACACGCCGGACGCGTACAAGAGCGCGCTGAAGCGCCTGATCCGCAAGCGCAAGCAGGCGCTGTACGAAGAGGTGGGCATCTCGTTCGAGGACGACGATCCGAACCAGGTCGACTACTACACGATTCTCGACATCGAATTCTTCGGCGAAAAGATGTTCGGGCGCGACTTCGTCGACTGGCTGCTGAAGAACACCGAGCCGTCCGAGCTGCTGTTCCGTCTCGCGCGCGAAGCGCGGGTGGTGCTGCTGCCGGGGCGCGGGTTCGGCACGCAGCATCCGTCCGGGCGGGTGTCGCTCGCGAACCTCAACGAATCGGACTACCGGTTGATCGGACGCGCGGTGCGCAAGCTGATCGAAGATTATGTCGAGCGTTTCAATGCGGCGACCGGCAAGCAGTTGGACAAGACCAAGGTGAAATGACGACGCCGCGCCACTGTTTTCGCGGCGGCGTTCATGCTGCGCGGGCGCTGCCGTGATGTTCGCGCAATGACGTTCACAGTAGCGGTGTTCGCGCGGTAACGCGTGCGCCTTGGCATAGTCAAAAAACTTGCGCAATCGCGCGGATCAGTGAATGATCGGACGCGTGGCCTCCCCGGCGTCATGGCCGGCGAGGCCACGCGTTCCTTGCTGTTCTGACATTCACGTACCGATCATGCCGACCTCATCAATGCCTACCGTTGCATCCACAGTGCCCTGTCCGGTTGTCGAATCGCTCGACGCCATCCTTCCCGAAGAGCCGCTTCTGATGATGGGCGCCGGCCCCGTGCCGATTCCCGCCGCCGTCGCCAAGGCCAACACGATCGTGATCAATCACCTGGGCGGCACGATGGTGAAGGTGATCGCGCAGGTGAAGACGATGGCGCGCTATGTGTTCCAGACGCAATCGAAGTGGGTGCTGGGCGTGGCGGGGCCGGGATCGGCCGCGATGGAAATGGCGATCTCCAATCTCGCCTGGGAAGGCACGCGGGTGCTGTGCATCAAGAACGGCTTTTTCAGCGACCGGATGGGTGAGATGGGCCGGCGCGTCGGCGCGCGGGTCAGCACGCTCGAAGTCGCCGACCGCACGGTGGCGAGCCTCGAACAGATCGCCGAGGCGATCCGCCGCGAGCGTCCGGAGGTCGTGACGGTGGTGCAGGGCGAGACGTCGAACACTGTGTGGAATTACCACCTGAAGGACATCGCGGCGCTCGCGAAAGCGGCGGGCGCGCTGGTGATCGTCGACGCGGTGTGCACGTTGAGCACGATGCCGCTGGAAATGGACGCGTGGGGCATCGACGCCGTGATCACCGGCGGACAGAAGGGCTTGTCGTCGATTCCGGGTGTGTCGTTGATCGCGTTTTCCGACGCCGCCTGGGCGCGCGTGAAGGGGCGCAGGGCGCCGAACGCCCATTGGTGTCTGGATGCGTCGCTGGCAGAGAATTTCTGGCATAACGCCGGCTATCACTACACCGCGCCGGTGTCCGGTGTGCTCGCCTTGCACGAGGCGTTGCGCCTCGTATGCGCCGAGACACTGGAAAAGCGCTTCGCGCGGCATCTGAAATGTTCTCTGGCTTTGCAGGACGGGGTGACGGCGTTGGGCTTGCAGCTGTATGCGCCGGCGGCCTGCCGGTTGAATTCGGTGGTCGGCATCGAGGTGCCCGCCGGCCTGAGTCCCGCGGATGTCTGCTCGCATATTTCGCGGCAGCATCAGGTGGAAATCTCCGGCTCGTTCGGATTGCCGATCGTTCGGATCGGTCAGATGGGCGAGCAGTGCCGCGAGCACCATCTTTTCCGCACCGTGCACGCGCTCGGCAGGACGATGGTGGACCTCGGCGTGAAGGTCGATTTGCCGGCCGGGGTAGCGGCGCTCGAACGAGGCTTCTCCGAGGGCAGGTAGCGGTTTTTTTGCCCGGACATGTATCGCGCATCATCCATCGGATACGCAGCCGCCGATGGATGCTTTCAAACGCGGAAAGCTCGTTGCAGGCCACTTCGGCGAGCCGCGTGCCGACCCGCCGGAACGCCCGCCAGCCGGGCCTTAGCGCGCTACTCAGGTGCCCCTTTTTGGCGCGCGCGGGGCGCCATTCTTTCCCTCATATCATTTTTTATCGGACACTGTGCGCCGCCGCACGTATTGCAATTCCCCAGCCCCGTAGAGTGATTCACGACGCGAGCTGCGCAAGAGTCGCGCCGCGGTACTGCGAAATACACATCGTCCGAAACTCGGTGCGTGCCACGACGCGCCAACGTGCGCGCGCATGCGGCATTTCCGTTCCACACCAAAAACATGAACACCGGAGCCTTCCCGGTCAGGGCGAGACATTCATTTCCTGTCTTGCTAGATGCGATCGCTTCGAGGGCCCACGCAAATATAAGGACAGAAGGATTCGATACTATGGCGAACGCATACGGTATTGATCAAATAGCTGGGGTGGTCGTCGGTGCGGAACTCAACGGACTCGGCGTGGCGCGATCTCTTGCCCGCGCGCACGTACCCGTCATAGCGGTAGATACGAAAATCGTCCGCGCGGGCATGTGGTGCCGCCACGTGCACGGACACGTCGTCAAGAGCTTTGTCGGCAAGGTGTTTGCCGATGAAATGATCGAGCTCGGCAGGAAGTTCAGCAAACCTCCGGTTCTGATTCTGACCGACGAGGATGCGGTGCATGCGGTATCGGAAAACCGCGAAACGCTTTCGAACTGGTATCGCTTCCGCCTGCCGGAGGACAATACCGTGAAGATGCTTGCCAGCAAGGCGAGGTTTCACGAATACGCGCAGGAGCACCGGTTTCCGGTGCCGCGCTCGGTGGTGCTCGAAAGCCTGGCCGATGTTCAGCGACTGGCGGAACTGCGCTATCCGTGCGTGCTGAAACCGAACGACAAGCGTCAGGTGTTGCGCGGCGAGAAGGAGCGCGCGGTGCGCGTCAATACGCTGCGCGAGGCGCGTGAACGGGCGATCATGATGCTGGCTTCGCCCGGCGGGATCATCGTGCAGGAATGGATCGAAGGGCCTGACAGCAACATCCATTTCACGCTGTTTTATCGCGGCGAGGGCGGCAGCGTGGTCAGCATGTTCACCGGCCGCAAGGTGCTCAGTTCGCCGCCGGGCGTCGGCGATACGGCCATTTGCGTGGCCGCGCCCGAAGCGCGCGGCGTGCTCGAACCGCTGACCCGGGAGTTCATCGAGCGGGCCGGCTTCGACGGGATGGGCAGCATCGAATACAAGTGGGACGACAACCACAAGCAATTCTTGATGGTCGAGCCGACGGTCGGCCGCACGGACCGGCAGGAAGAAATCGCCACGCTTTGCGGGGTCAATATTCCGCTGGCCGCTTTCCGGCACGAAGCCGGACTGCCGCCGATCCCAGATCGCGTGTCGAATGTGCCGGCGGCGTGGCGCGCGACGTTCTCGGACCACGCGCCGCCCGATTTGCTGAACGGGCACACGAAGATCGTCGACGGCTATTTTCGCTGGACCGATCCGTTTCCGGCGCTGCAGTTCTATTGCGTGATGGGTCCACTGCGCCGCATGAAGCGCCGCTGGAAAGCGATGAAGGCCCCCACCTCGCGCCAGGCGAAAGCCTGAGATGGACAAGACCTGACAAAGTGCCGCGCAGCCCAGGCCTCGCGAGTGGGTGCTGCGCAGGCGTGAATGCCATCCCTGGAGGGAGATGACCCAATGTCCTTTACCGACACCGCAATCATTGGCGCAGGCCCGTATGGGTTGTCTCTGGCCGCCCATCTGAAAGCCACTGGTGTGGACCATCAGCTTCTCGGGCAGCCGATGCTGACGTGGAGAAACTATATGCCGCCCGGCATGCTGCTGCGCTCGGAGGCGTTCGCGTCGAGTCTTCATGCGCCGCGAGCCGGCTTCACCGTCGAGGATTACTGCCGGCTCAAGCGCCTGCCTTATGAGCCGATGGGCATGGAGTTGCCGCTCGAAACGTTCGTGGACTACGCGCTCTGGTTTCAGGCGAATCTGGTCGGCGAGATCCAGCCGGTCGACGTCGCCAGTCTGCGGCGCCTCGACGGACATTTTCAGCTGACGCTGAGCGACGGCCGCTCGCTGAGTGCGCGCAAGGTGGTGATCGCGCTGGGCCTGAAGGGGTTCGCGCAAACCCCGCCGGCGCTGCAAGGGCTGCCTGAACGCTATGCGACTCATTCGGAGCGTTATGGCGACCTCACGTGGGCGCGCGGCAAGGAGGTTGCGATCGTCGGGGGCGGCCAGTCGGCGCTGGGGCTCTCCGCGCTGCTGCACGAACTGGGCGCGCGGCCTCACGTACTGATGCGCGAATCGCACGTGGTCTGGCACGGCAGGCCGCAAGCGTCGCGCAGCATCGTCTCGAAGCTGAAGGGCCCCGACGCGGGCCTCGGGCGCGGATGGCGCTCGCTTTTCCTGTCCGAATGCCCGGGCATTTTTCACATGCTCGATGACGCCCGGCGCAAGCAGATCATGGAGAAGGCGTATGGCGCGTCCGGCGCGTGGTGGCTGCACGATCGCGTGGTCGACAAGGTGAAGCTCTCGTTTCGCACCGAGGTGCGCTCCGCGTCGGTCGACAACGAACGGGTCGTGCTGCGTGTATTGACCGACGGCAAGCACGCCGCCGTCGGCGCCGATCACGTGATCGCCGCGACGGGCTTCAGGACCGATATGAGACAGCACGCGTTTCTTTCGAAGGACATCGCGGACACGATTTCCGGCCGCGCCGGGCTGCCCGAGCTGACGTCGAACTACGAAACCCGGGTGCGCGGCCTCTATGTGGTCGGGCCGGCGTCGGCTCACAGTTTCGGGCCCGTGATGCGGTTCGTCTACGGGACCAAGCACGCGTCGCCCTGCGTGGCGCGGCACATCACGGGGTCGTTGAAAGCGGGCGAGAGACAGGCCGGGTGGTCCGCCGGCGAAGCTCCGCTGTCCGGCAGAACGGGTGAGTAACGCTGTGCGTTTGCCAGCGAGGCGGCGCGTTCGAGCGGTTGCTGTTCCACATGACGCCTGGCAACACCAGGCAACACCAGGCGCAAGCAACGCGACCCGAGTCGTTCAAAGCGCACTGAGGAGAGAGGCGTTATGAAACGGGGTAAGGCAATCATCAAGGAATTGCTGGCGGCGCTCGTCGTTCTGACGGGCCTCGCGCGCGCGACGCGCGCGTTCTTGTGGCGCGACCGCGTGGCGGTCCTGCTCTATCACGACCCCGACCCGGCGACCCTCGACACGCATCTGACGTATCTGCGCAAATTCTGCGATCTGGTGCCGCTGACCGATGTCGGCGCTCCCGGCAACGGTCGCGCGCGCGCGGCCATCACGCTCGACGACGGGCACGTCGGCAACGCCGCGCTGCTGCCCATCTTCATCAAGCACAACGTGCGGCCGACCATCTTCCTGTGCAGCCGCATCGTGGGCCGTCCACGCAGCCATTGGTGGTTGCATCTGGGTTCGCTGCAGGTCGGCCACGAGCGGCTGAAGCGGATGACCAATGAGGAGCGTCTCGCCCAGCTCGCGGCCAACGGCTACCAGCAGGACGGCGATGACCGGCCGACCGGCCTGAGCGTCGAGCAGATGGAAGCGATGCGCGCGCACGTGGATTTTCAGGCGCATACGCGCTTCCACCCGGTGCTGACCCGTTGCAACGATAGCGAATGCGCGACCGAAATCGGCGAAAGCAAGCACGAGATCGAAGCGCTGCTGAGCAATCCGTGCGAGCACTTCGCGTATCCGAACGGCAACTATGGCGACCGTGAGGTCGGCTTGGTGAGAGCCGCGGGATTCAAGAGCGCGCGCACCTGCGATATCGGCTGGAACGACCAGCATAGCGACCCGTACCGTCTGCGCACGATCATCGTCGACGACGCGGCCTCGACGATCCGCTTTGCCGCGCAGTTGACCGGCATCCCGCACTTCCTGCGCTATCTGAAGGAAGGCGGCGGCTGGAACGGCAGATTTCCGCAGTTCTGACTATGCAAAAAGCTGTGTCCCCTTGCGTGTGCTGGCAGACATAGGCGGTGATGGTGAATCGTTAAAGTTATTACACATTCTTACACGACATAAATCAACCGTCGCCGGGGCCACGTTTCGCCGCAGTTGCATTCGTGCATTAAAAAGGGAGGCAGCATGCAGCGCTGCAGGGTATTGGTGATTAACGATTTTGCGCAAAAGGGCGGCGCAGAAATTGTCTACCAACAGTCCGCGGAATTGTTGGCGACATTGCCCGATGTCGACGTCGCGCGCTTCGACGATACGCAGTTTTCCGCGCGCTCCACGATGCTGTCGAGATCATGGAATGTGCCCGCCGCCCGCGCGCTCGAACAGGCGATGCACAAGTTCCGGCCGCACCGGTTGATGGTGCACAACTACCACAATCTGCTTTCGCCTTCGATCCTGAGTGTGATCGCGCGTCATCAGCGCCGTTACGGCTACCGCGCCTACCATACTTGCCACGACTACCATCTCGTCTACTACAACCCGTCGCTGCAATACTTCGAGAACGGCCGTCCGGTGATTCTGCCGCTCGACGCGCTGCGTACCGCCGCGGCGTTCAAACTGCGCCCGACGCCCAAAGGCTTCGTGCACGATCTGATGACGAAGACCTACTGGCATGCGATACGTGCGGCGTATCAACCGTCGCGCGTGTTCGACCGGATTCTCTGCCCCAGTGATTTCATGCAGGAGGCACTGCGCCGTGCCGGCATCGACAACACCGTGATGGTGCACAATCCGTCCGCCGTTCCGACTGCGCAGCCACCCATCACGGTGCGCGGCAAGGAGCGCTTGAACCTCGCGTTCGTCGGTCGGATATCGCCGGAAAAGGGCCTCGCGCATTTCCTCGAACTCGCGCACGCGACCGGACTCGAGCGCATCGGATGCATCGGCGTGTATGGCGAAGGTCCGGACCGCGCGGCGATCGAGAAACGCTTCGCGTCGCTCGTCGAGAGCCGCAGGCTGATCTTTTTCGGCAGCCGTCCGCAAGCGCAGCTATTCGAGGAAATGAGCCGTTTCGCGGATGCGGTCGTGGTGCCGTCGGTGGGTGCGGAAAACGCGCCGCTCGTGATCATCGAGGCCGCGATGCTCGGCATGCCCGCGCTCGTTCACGACGGCGGCAGCATGGCGACGACCGCGGATTCCGTCGGCAACAAGATCAAATTTCGCCCCGATCCGGACAGTCTGAAGCGCGCGCTCGGCGAGCTGGCCGCGCACCTTTCGAAGCCCGACAGATGCTACAACGTAGGCGAGTATCTGCCCGAGCATTACGCCGAGCGTCTCGCGGAAATCATGCGCATCCACGAAAACCCGGCACCCGTCACGCGTCGTGAACTGGCCGCGCAGTTTGCAGATAATCCGCGCCACGCGCGCTAAAACGGCCGCGCCGAGCGCAAAAAATAAGGCTTCCGGACGACGGTTAAGTGTCGTGCGGAAGCCTTGTTTTTTGCAGGCCGGGTTCGCTTGCATCACGCGATTTCGCCAACCGCTTTTATGTGTGCTGCCGAACGGTGCCCTGGTGGTCTGCCTGAATACTATGGTGTCAAAGGAAAGCGCGAAGAACTGGACCGTGTGGGGCTGACGACGGCCGCTTATAGGCGTCGGGCCGAATATTGCGCGTTGTGGAACTTAAAACAACTATGGTGTGCGCAGGTCGTGAGCGTTTGCGTGGAGCAACAGCAGACACGACGTGGCTACTCGGGGAAGCATTGCCGCCTTGCCGGAATATCCGGTGTCGGCGTGGCCGCAAGCCGCCACCTTTCAATGAAAAGGGCTGAATCCGGAACGCTCCGCGCTTATGCAACTGCTAACGCGCGCTGTACGGATCGGACGTCCCCGGCGACGCGTAGGTCTGGCCTGCATTCCATAGATCACTGCTGTAAGCGTCGCCCGCGGCCGCCGAAGAGGCGGAGCGCGCCGACTGCGGAATGTGCGCACGCTTGGTGCGGCTTTGCGTTCCGGTGTTGACGGGGGCCTGCAGACGACGGCCGTCGGCACGGGGCTTCAAGGCGGAGTCGGCGCCATAGACGGTGGTGGCGCTGGCGGGACGCGGAGGATTCATCACCTCGAGCTGCGAGCGCTTGCTGACGTAGGGCGCTACGTAGCTGGGCGAGGTGGCGGACGGAACACTTTGGGCGAATGCGCGGTGACCCATTGGCGAGAACGGCAGAACCGCTACGACAACAGTTGCGAAGAGCTTTTTCAATTTGGGCCTCCGTGACAAAAGCGTGTAATGCGATGTTAAAAAATTGAAGCGAATAAGCATAGGTGTTTGTGCACAAAGCAGGTGAACCGGCGCAATTTTTCTATCTCGCTGTGATCAGGTTGGGGGCCTCGATGGAGATGGACACGCAGTGAGTTGCTGCGCGAACAGGCTGGGGGGGGGTACAGCCGGACGCACGAGCGACGTTGCGCCTTGGGGCTGATCGCCGCAGACGTGTTTCATATCGTTGGGGACGCGCGTAATTCCGAGGTTCGGATCCCAAACGATTTGCCGAAGACGTGACCCGACACAGTTGATCGGGCACTGGGCGTCGAGGCAAACGCGCCGGCACCGGACGGCAACGTTCCGTGGCAGCGGCGGGGCGCTGGTCCCGGCGCCTGTGTCAAGTGGCAATCCGTCGATAATTGGAGAACGCGCAATGAACCGAAGCAGTGCACCGATAAATAACAGAGATGTTGACGAATATCCACCGGCACGGTTCGGCAATTATCTGGACGCGCTTTATGACAGCCGCAAGCTGATTGGCATTACGACGGCAGTCGCATTGACGATCGGCGTCGGCTACGCGTTTCTGTCCCAGCCGGTCTACCGCGCCGACGTACTCGTGCAGGTGGAGGAGAACACGCCCACCTCGACCAAGAATGTGCTGGGCGACGTGTCCGCGATGTTCGACGTCAAGACGGCGGCGTCCGGCGAAGCGCAGGTGCTCGGCTCGCGCATGGTCGTGGGCCCGGCGGTGGACAAGCTGAACCTCTTCATCGAAGCGACGCCGCGCTATTTCCCGCTGATCGGCCGCGTGCTGAGCCGCTATGCGGAGGAGTGGTCGACGCCCGGTCCGCGCGGCTACGTGTGGGGCAGCGAGCATATCGATGTGTCGAAATTCGACGTGCCGCCCGAGCTGTATGACCGACCGTTCGTGCTGACCAAGGGCGACGGAGCGGACTATCAGATCCGGCTCGGCAAGATCAAGCTGGAAGGCACGGTCGGCGAGGTGTTGAACGCGACCACGCCTTATGGCCCGCTCACGCTGCTGGTCGCCAAGGTCGACGCCAAGCCGGGCGCCACGTTCGAACTACGCCGCTTCTCCGCGCTGGCGACCACCGAGAAACTGCGCAGCGAAATGACGATTGCCGAAAAAGGCAAGGAGTCCGACATTATCGGCGTGTCGCTCGAAGGTCCCGATCCGAAGAAAGCCAGCGCGATTCTGGGCGCCATTGCCACCGAGTATGTGGACCAGAACACCAAGCGCAAATCGGAAGAGGCGGAGCGCTCGATCCGGTTCCTGGAACTGCAGTTGCCGGAGATGCGGCAGCAGCTCACCGATTCGGAAACGCGCTTTAACCAGTTCCGCGCGAAGCACGGCACGATCGACCTCGGCGAAGAAGCGACGAGCCTGCTGCAGCTCTCGGTCACCGCTCAGACGCGGCGCGCCGAACTCGAACAGAAGCGCAATGAATTGATGTCGCGCTTCACCGAACAGCATCCGGCGGTGCAGGCGATCGACGCGCAGCTGGCGGCGTCGCAGCAGGAAACCAAGCAGATCGCGAGCCGCACGGAATTGCTGCCGCCGCTCGAGCAAAACGTATTGCGCCTGCAACGCGATGTGCAGGTCGGCTCCGAGCTGGACACGATGCTGCGCAACACGCTCGAACAGCTGAAACTGATCAAGGCCGGCAAGGTGGGCAATGTTCGCCTCGTCGACGTGGCTGCCGCGCCCGACACGCCGGTGCGCCCCAAGCGCGCGCTCGTGATTCTCGCGTCGCTGATGATGGGCTTGTTCGTCGGTGTGATCGCGGCCCTCGCGCGTCAGCGTCTGTTCGATGCGATCGACGACCCGTACGAGATCGAGCTGCGCACGGACCTGCCGGTCTACGCCAGCGTGCCGTACAGCCGCCAGGAAGAGAAGCTCGAACATAGCCGCCGCCGGCCGGAAGCGCAGGGCCTCGTGCTCGCAAGCGAAGCGATGATCGATCCGGCGATCGAGAGCCTGCGCGGTTTCCACACAGCTCTCGAGTTCACGATGTCGGCGGCGCGCAATCGCGTGGTGCTCATCACGGGGCCGACACCCGGTATCGGCAAGTCGTTTGTCGCGCTGAACCTGGCGGCGGTGGTGGGCGCGTCCGGCAAGCGCGTGCTGCTGGTCGACTCGGATTTGCGCAGAGGCTTCCTGCATCGCCACCTGGGCGGCGATCGCGGTCCCGGTCTCGCCGATCTGATTCAAGGCACGATGCGCCCCGAAGAAGTGATCCGCGCGACCCGCTTCCCCGGCGTCGACTTCATCGCCTGCGGCCGCGCGCCGGGAAATCCGAACGATCTGCTGTCGAACACGAAGATGGAAGTGCTGATGAGTCGTCTCGGTTCCGGGTACGACGTCGTGCTGCTCGACGGCCCGCCGGTTCTCTCGACTGCGGATGCGTTGCGTCTGGCGAGCGTCGCGGGCACGACGTTCCTCGTCGCCCGGCAAGGCGTCACCGGGATCGGCGAGCTGCGCGAGTCCTCACGGCAGCTGGAGAAGATCGGCCTGCCGGTACGTGGGGTGATCGTCAACGCGCTGCGCCTGCGGCCCGGACGCTTCAGCTACGGCTACGGACGCTATCGGTACGCAAGCTACGTCTACAAACCGTACGAAAGATGAAACAGCGCGTCGCTCGCATTGTGTGACCGGCACGAAATCGCGAAGCAGGCGGACCGCCTGCTTCGAACGACCACGAAGGCATCTTTTGGCGGCAGCGCCGACTGTCCACCAGGAGTGAAGGGGTTACTCGGATGAAACAGCTATTTGTCACGTCTTTTCTGCCTCAGAAAAACGCGCCGCAAGCTGGCCACCGCCTGGCTTTCGACTATCTGACCAAACTGAGTGCGGACAACGATGTCGACGTGGTGCTCATTTCACGTCTGCCGGTCGAAGAGAAGGATTTCGAATTCCGCGCGAGCGTCGGGAATGTCTACGTGAAGTATGTGAACACGCTGGACCTGATTCCGTCGTTTCTCGCGGACCCGCTGCATTTCGCACCGCGTTTCTTCACGCGGTACAAGAAGTCGATCAGCCGGTTCCTGTGCGACCTGATCGAAAAGAACCGCTATGACACCGTGCGGCTGGAGTTCTCGCAGTGCTTTTCGTATGCGGTCGATCTGAAGCGCAGATTCGGCGACAGCATCGAACTCGTGCTGGGCATGCACGACGTGCAGATTCAGGTGGTGCTGCGGATCAAGAGCCTGGAAGGGCGCTTGTTCGCGAAGCAGACGTTCGATTTCGAACAACGTGTGATGAAGCTCGCGGACAAGGTGCTCGTACTGTCGAACAAGGACGCCCAACTGGTCCAGGCGCTCTATCCCGGCGTCGGCTCGCTGCAGGTCGTGCCGATCTCGCTGCCGGCTTTCGTGAAAGACATCCGCCGTTCGAAGGACACCGTGAAGAAGGGCAACATCCTTTTCTGGGGGGCGATGAAGCGCAGGGAAAACGAAGAGGCGCTGCTCAACTTCGTCGAGTCGACGTTCCTGCCGCTGCGCCGGCGCGGCCTCGCGCTGAAACTGTTCGTGGTGGGCTCGGACCCGAGCGAGCGCGTCAAGCGCCTGAACAGCGACGATATCTGCGTGACCGGTTTCGTGGCCGACCCGAGCATGTATTTCGAATCCGCCGATATCGGCGTGGTGCCGCTGCTTTCGGGTGCGGGCGTCAAGCTGAAGACACTGGAAATGCTGGCGGCCAGGCTGCCGGTCGTGTCGACGCCATTGGGCGCGGAAGGTGTGGATCACGACGGCGGTTTGCTCAACGTCTGCGAGATCGACGAGTTCGCGGCTGTCATCGAGCGTATGTACCTGGGAGGCACGTGCAACGTCGGTGCCTCCGTGGCATGCCAGGCGTAAAAGAAAATGACCGCGACGATCGCTTTTTTACTCGCTGCAGTGCTCTGCTCGACTCGCGGAATACTGGAGTCCGAAATGGGCAAGAGCGCGGCGTACCTGGTGCAGGTCGGCGGCATTGTCGGTCTGCTCATGTGGTACGTCTCGCCCGCGGCGTTGGGCTCCTATTTCCGGCGCGAGGGGCGCTGGTCTTTGTGGCTGATCATGGGCGTGGTGTTTACCGTCGCCGTGTCGATGGTGGTCACGCTGGCCCAAACAGGCCAGATCGAATTCTCCTATGTGTTCGTGTTCGTCTTCACGATCTTCATCTATTTCTATTCGATCTCGAATTACAAAAACCGCTTCATCCAGCCTCGTTTCGCGTTCTGGGGACTGATGGTAATCGGACTGATCGAGGCCGCCGTCGCCGTGGCCCAGCAGCAAGGCAGCTTCCCGATTGTGTTGCCGGGTACGACGTACGGATTCGACAACCTGCGCGTGCCGTCGCTGACGGGGAGCTATCTGCACTATCCACTGTTCGTCGGGATCGTCGCGTCGCTGTGCGGGGCCGATTATCTGATGCGCAAGAAGGCGTTGTCGGGGATCGCCTGTGCGGTGCTGACGGTGTGCATCTTTTCGTCGCTGTCGCGAAGCGGGATGCTGATCATCCTCGGCACGTTCGCGCTTGCGTTCGTCAGGGAACCCATCCAGTTCCTGAGCAAAAACGCGAAATTGATCATCGCCGGGTTGATGGCCTGCATGGCGATCATCGTGCTGGGCGGCGCGAGAGGCGGGTCGAGCGATAGCGTGATGAACGTGGCTGCGGAACGCATCATAGGTGCGACCAACCTGCAGTCGGACGGCAACGACGGCCGGACCGAAGCCTGGGACAAGGCCGCGGCGCTGGTCCTGCCGATCAACGTGATTGCCGGGTCGTACTTCGGGCTGGTTACGAACTCCGCGTCGGACGCCGTGAAGAACCAGTTCGGCATTGTCGAATCGAGCCTGCTTCAGCAGGTTCTGAATGTCGGCTTGCTCGGGACGATCTTCTACTTCGGCTTGCTGATCTCCGTGACGAGGCTGATATGCCCCGGCAGCACGCTAAGGCTGTGTGTTTGGGCTGCGCTGTTTCAATCGCTCTTTTATCAGTCGATTGAAGTGATTCCTTTCGTATTCCTCTTGATGACGCTGCCGGTGTTCGACATGTCTGAAGAGTCAGTTCAAACCTAGGGGTAGTCAATGACAGTTCTTTTGGCTTGAGAAGCCCGGCTGTCGTCGGCGAGGCCGCTGCCTCGCTCGAACAGAGAATATATCGGTCGGGCTTTGGGAGTTATTCCGCGAATGCCTGATGCCTTGCAGGAGGTGGGGATGAGCTTGGTCGGAACGTTTAGCGTAGTCATCGTCAACTACAACACGCCGAAGCTGGTGCGAAATTGCGTGCAGTCCGTGCTCGACGAGTCGATTGCCGGTCACGAGGATATCGTCGTGGTGGACAACGCCTCGACGGACAATTCGTTCGCTTATCTGAAGGAGGCATTGCCGGCGGGCATCCGGCTCGTGAGGACGTCGATCAATCGCGGCTTTGCGGCCGGCGTGAATTTCGGCGTGGTCGGGTGCATGCGGGAACTGGTCCTCGTGCTCAATCCCGACACCTACTTCGTCGACGCGTCGCTGGAGAACGTCGTTGCCCTGATGAAGAACGAGCCCGATGTCGGACTTGTCGGTCTCGATCTGACCTATCCGGACGGCGAACGCCAGTTCTCCGCGCGGCGCTTCTATTCGCTGCTCGACATTCTCGGCCGGCGTTCGCCGCTTGGCCGGCTGGAGGCGTTCAGACGGCGCATCGACAACCATCTGATGCGCGAAGCGTGGCGCGCGGGCACGCCGTTCGAGGCCGAGTGGGTGCTGGGCACGGGTTTCATCGTGCGTCGCTCGCTGTTCGGCGACCTGGGCGGTATGGACGAGCATTTCTTCCTCTATATGGAAGACGTCGATTTCTGCGCACGGATCTGGCAAGCGGGCTACCGCGTGCTCTGCGTGCCGGGCGCGCGGCTGACCCACGAGCATCAGCGGGCGTCCGCGGCGGGTTTTCTGAGCAAGGCGGGGCGGCGTCATATGAACAGCCTCTGGCGCTTCAGCCGCAAGTACCGCTTGCCGCTTTTCACGCCGCCCGGCGTCCAGGGACTGATTCGCGGGTCCCGGCCGCAGCCGGTGCGGATCGACGCGCACCCTGGCGGAAAGCAGCCGCGAACCGCGGAGTGAAGTCACGTGTTGTGCAATCGGGAGAGCTAACTTTATGGTGGGCAAGACCCGGCGGCAGGCTATCAAGACCTTCTTGCTCGGCGGCCTGGCCGGGGCCGGCGCAACGGCAGCGGAGATTCGCCTCGCGGGCGCTGTGACCAGCGCGCCGCGCGGGGGGGACTCGCTCGCGAGCGCCGGCACGGCCGACCGCGTATTGGGCAACGACGGGCTGATGATTGCCCGCGACGGTGTCACGCACGACGTGAAGATCAGGCAGGTCGCCGCGTATGTGCAGGACCATCCGTTTCCGGATCCGGTCGCGCCCAGCTATCTGAAGACGCTCAGCGACATCGTGGCGGGGCAGGAAGTGAGCCTCGCGCGCTTCATCGATCCACGCAAGCTTGCCGCGATCCAGCAGGGCACGTCCAGTTACGATTGCGGTCCCGACCTGACAGCCGCCTTCCAGAGCGGCGCACGCGGCTTCTATATGCCGCACGGCATATGGCGCTTCCACGGCGACCTGAAGACGCCGCCCGGCTCGAAATTGCGCGGCGATGGCGGCGGTGAATATACGGTGATCACCGAAGGCCAACTGGCTGCGACGGTGCTGGAAAGACAGGATGTTGGAGGCTCGAACTCGGCGGTGCTGACGCTGGGGGAGGCATCGAATGTGGAGTATCTGCAGGTCCGGCCGGCGCATTACGAAAAGGTGATTTATTACCTGGCCAATTATCCTGCGCACACGGGCAACACGCCGGTCGGCATCCGTTTCTCGAAAACGAGCGGCGCCCGCCATTGCACGGCCATCGGATTTCCGGGCGCCGGCTTCGAACTGGGCGTGACGTCGACGCTCGAGCGTTGCTATGCGTATATGTGCGATCGCGGCTTTCATACACCGGGGCTGACGGACGGCTCGCTGATCAATTGCATCGGCATGTTCTGCCATACGGCCGGCGCCGATCTGGTCGCCAACTTCTGGCAGGTGATCGGCGGAAGATGGGAGTGGAATGCGCGCTATGGAATCATCATGGGCGCGGAATCGCTGATCGTCGGCGCAGTGTTCGACCGCAACGGCTTCGCCGGCATTTATATGAAAAGCGGCAACTGGGGCAAGGTGGTGAACGGCAACTACTTCTCCAGGAACGGCTGCGGCGGCAACGGCTCCTTGGGCCGCTGGAAGTTTTCGACGCCGTCTCATCCGTCGTATCTGCAAGTGCCGGCCGGGCAGAGCTGCCAGATCCAGATCGATTATCAGCAGGGCGCGACGATCGTCGGCAACCGCTTCCGGGCTGGCCGCGATGACGACAACGACGGCTGCGACGGTCCGCAGTTCGTCTATGGCAGTTCGACCGCGTCCGGCAGCACGCCGCTCGAAGGCATCGCGATTCACGGCAATATGGGCGACCGGGCCGGCGATTCGATCGTCGGCTTCAACAAGGCGTATCCGGGCGGCGGTTCGGTTGCAGGCGGCAAGGATGCCGAGCTGGTCCGCAGCCTCGATCTCGGCGTCGGATTCCATCGCGGCGGCGTGGCCTCGGCGCTGCATTGCGGTGACCAGGTCACTTCGTCCAAAACGTCGCAGGCCACCGTGAACGTTCTGCGCGGCTCGTCCGGCCGCGTGGTCGTGCGCGCAACCACCGAGGCGCATGCGCAACTGGCCGAGATTCTCTTCGCCACCAATGCATCCGATGCCGGATATAAGACGGTAGTCAACAACCTGATTGGAGATGCGGTGAAGAGCGCTGTGCTCGCCGCCAATTCTGCAGACAATCGCTATAACAAGCTCGACATCGCTCTGACCGAGCCTTCGTTCGTGTCGTATTCTGTGTTTTCAACTTGAGAGACGACACGCCGAGTGCCGGTTGATATGAAATCATTCGAGCGAAAGTGCGTGACGAGCAATTGGAATCGGGACCCACTGTGTCGACGAGAAACGTAATCATTGCCCTGTATTCGGTTTACGCGCTCAATTACGTGCTCCCATTGGTGACGTTGCCGTATCTGTCACATGTGCTCGGGCCGGCGGGGTTGGGCGTGATCGGCTATGCGCAGTCCATTGCGCAGATTCTGCTGGTGGTGGTCGACTTCGGCTTCGGCATGAGCAGCGCGCGCAAGGTGGCCGTCAGTATCGGTCAGCCGGCAGTCGTCAACCGCATCTACTGGTCCACGACGATCGGTAGGGCGATCCTCGCGGTGCTGTGTACGCTGGTGCTGGTCGGATGGTCGTTCGCGGGCCACATGACGCCGGCCGAACGCGGCGCCACGCTGCTGGCCTCGCTGGTGATCTGGGGCGGCGTCATCACGCCTGCGTGCTTCTTCGAGGGAACGCAGCGGCTGCCGGTGCTGGCGGGTACGCTGCTGGTGTCACGAGTCGGCATGCTGATTCCGCTGTTCCTGTTCGTGAAGAGTCACGACGACGTGATGCTCGCGGCCGCGTTGCAGTATGCGCCGACCTTCGTTTGCGGCGTGATCCTCACGGTCATGCTGATCTCGAAGCGCGAGATTCTGTTCAACGTCAGGATCGGATTTTCAGAGGTGCTGGCCGAGGCCAAGGACGCGTATCACATCTTCCTCAGCTCGGCGCTCACGTCCGTGTACATGTACGCCAACGTCATCATGCTGCGAATGATCAGCGGGCCCGGCGCCGTCGGTTACTACGTGGCGGCGGAGCGGCTGACCAATGCGCTGCGCGCATGTACCGCTCCCGCGATTCAGGCGTTCTTCCCGAAGATCTGCATCGCGTACGAGAACGGCGATCGCGAGTACGTGCACAAGGTGAACCGCGGGTTCATGGTCGCGTTTGCCGCGTCGGCGATCCTGATTCTGATCGGGTTCTCCTTGCTCGGCGAGTGGTTCGTCGGGCGCTTTCTGGGCGAGGCTTTCGGCGAGACGTTCCGGATTTTGCGCGTTCTGGTGTTCGTGCCGGCGATCGTCGGTATGACGACGACGCAGGTGATGCTCACTGTCATCGCGTCAGGCAACCAGTCCGTGCTGAAGAGAATCTATGTTTACGGCGCGCTGTTTCATCTGGTGCAGGCGCCGGTCTCCATCTATCTGTGGGGCGGCGTCGGCACCGCATGCTCCGTTGCGGCCACGGAGCTGTTCATGCTGATGGGCGTGTACCGTGTCTCGAACCGTATCAATCACGGTCAAATCGCGGTGCGCTCGCAGAGCCAGCCAAAGCCGCAGCCGATCAAGCCGGAAATGGTGGCCGAAAGGGATTGACCACGCGGGTTCAAACGGCCCGCGCGCACGGATGAGAGCATTGCGCCCGCGGCGCGGCGCGAGTCGCGAAGCGCTTCAAAGCGCCGCGGGCAAATTGGTCACCTTGGCATTGCGCAGATAAAGCACGGTGGAGAGTGCCACCGCTGCGGCGGCCGCAATCGCGGCGAACAGAAACACCGAGCCATACCCGAACTCCCCGGCGATGTACCCGGCCAACGGCCCGGTAATGCCCAGCGACAGATCGAGGAACACGGAATAAGCCGACAACGCCGCGCCCCGGCTCGCGGGCGGCACGAGCCCGACCGCCTCCACGCCGAGCGCCGGGAACACCAGTGCAAAGCCGAAGCCGGTCAACGCCGCGCCCGCCAGCGCGATATGCGGCTCGGGCGCGAGCCACAGCATCAACAAGCCGACGCACTCGAACGAGAACGACGCGATCGCGACGCGAAAGCCGCCGTAGGTCTTGATCGTGTTGGCGAACAACAGGCGCGCGCCGATGAACAGCGTGCCGAACACCGTCAGCGACAAAGCCGCATTCGGCCAGTTCTTCGCGGCATAAAACAGCGTGATGAAGGTGGCGATCGAGCCGAACCCGGCGGACCCGAGCGCAAGACCGAGTCCATGCGGCAGCACGCGCGTAAACACGCTGCGGTACGACATCCGCTCACCGTGGACGATCGGCACCGGCGCGATCAGGCGAGCCAGATAGTAGCCGAGCGCGGCCAGCGCGATCACCACGATCCCCAGCGTGGCAAAGCCGGTCGCGTGCGTGAGCGCGACGCCGAGCGGCGCGCCGATTGCGAGCGCGCCATACGTCGCGATGCCGTTCCACGAAATCACCCGTGCGTTGTTGCTGATGCCCACCCGGCCGATGCCCCACAGAATCGCGCCGGTGCCGCACAGGCTTTCGCCGAAGCCGAGCACCAGACGGCCGCACACCAGCAGCGTGAGGCTCAGCACCGGCCAGCGTGCGCACAGCACGGCCAGCAACAGCAGCACACCGCTCGCGCCACACCCCAGCAGTCCGATCGACACCGTGCGCTTGGGTCCCAGCGTGTCCGCGGAACGGCCGGCGAGCGGCCGCGAAGCCAGCGTCGCCAGGTATTGCACGCTGATCGCCGCACCCGCCAGCACCACGCTGTAGCCCAGGTCGCCGTGGACGTAGCCAGGCAGCACCGCGAGCGGAATGCCGATCGTCAGGTAGCAAAGAAACGTGAAAAAGACGACCGGAATGATCTGCATGGTCGTCGCAAATTCGCTGCGAGGTGGCGCGGAGTCGGTGGACATGGGGAAAACGATACTTGAAAACGGCGAGAAGGCGTGATTTTCCCATGGAACCGATTCTCTTGCAGGACTTGCTTAATTAATCGTCCGACCAAATTGGGCTAGCGGACTCACATAGTGGGGAAATTTGGCCTTTTTTAGCGCCCGCAATTCTGGCCAGCGCCGCGGCATGTCATGATTTTCATTGACCGTTAAACCGCAAAAACAGGCAATGCATGGCAAAAATCCCGGGTCAACATAAGCCGACCCGCTCCCAAATCGATCTCTATATCGCTTTGCGAATATGTCCCCCATGCGAACCGCGCTATGGGTTGGCTTTATTGACGGTGATAGTTTTCGAACCATCGCTGCAGCACGTCCCCACGGACACAGAACATTCGAGAGTAACGAGAGATGACTGAGCCGATTCGCTTCTACCACCGCAACGCGATCCGCGAGATCAAGGACGCGCCCGTCACCCGCACCGTGCTGCAGTATCTGCGCGAGGACGCGCATTGCACCGGCACCAAGGAAGGCTGCGCCGAAGGCGACTGCGGCGCGTGCACGGTCGTGCTCGGCGAGCGCAACGCGGCGGGCGGCGTCGACTTCAAGGCGGTCAACGCGTGCATCCAGTTCGTACCGAGGCTCGACGGCAAAGCGCTCTACACCGTCGAGGACCTGCGCCAGCCGGACGGCTCGCTGCATCCGGTGCAGGAGGCGATGGTCGAATGCCACGGCTCGCAATGCGGCTTCTGCACGCCGGGCTTCATCATGTCGATGTGGTCGATATACGAAAAGCATGGTCACGAGCAGAGCTGCGCGAGCCGCACGGTGCCCTCGCGCGAAGCGATCAGCAATGCGCTGACCGGCAACCTGTGCCGCTGCACCGGCTATCGGCCGATCGTCGATGCAGCGGTGCGCATGTTCGACGCGCCCGCGCCGAAAGCGCCGGTGAACGTCGCCGCGCTCGCCGCGACGCTCGCCACGCTCGAGCGCGACGACACGTTCCACTACGAGCACGCCGGCCAGCAGTTCGACGCGCCGCGCACAGTCGAGGCGCTCGCGAACATCAAGCAGGCCCAGCCGGCCACGCGCATTCTTGCCGGCAGCACCGACATCGGCTTGTGGGTGACCAAGCAGATGCGCGAGCTGGGCAACATCGTCTACGTCGGGCAGATCGCCGAATTGCAGAAGCTCGAAACCAACGGCGAGTGGATCGAGATCGGCGCCGGCGTGAGTGTCGAAAAGGCCTATGCGGAGATCGCGAAGCAGTATCCGGAACTGACCGAAATGTGGCAACGCTTCGCGTCGCTGCCGATTCGCAATGCCGGCACGCTCGGCGGCAACATCGCCAACGGGTCGCCGATCGGCGATTCGATGCCCGGCCTGATCGCGCTCGGCGCACGGGTGATCGTGCGCGGCGGTGCAATCGAGCGCGAGATGCCGCTCGAAGACCTGTACCTCGCGTATCAGAAGAAGGACATGGCGGAGCACGAATTCGTCGTCGGGCTGAAGGTGCCGACGCGCAGCGGCGCGCGCGAGAAACTGCAGTTCCGCACCTACAAGCTCTCGAAGCGCTTCGATTCGGATATCTCGGCCGTGTGTGGGGCGTTCGCATTCATCGTCGACGGCGACCTGATCCGCGAACCGCGCATCGCGTTCGGCGGGATGGCCGCCACCTCGAAACGCGCGACGCATGCCGAAGCCGTGCTGCGCGACGCCGAATGGCACGAAGCCACTGCCCAGGCCGCGATGCTCGCGCTCGGCAACGACTACGCGCCGCTGTCCGACATGCGCGCGTCCAGCAACTATCGGCTCGAAGCCGCGAAGAACACGCTGTACCGCTTCTGGCTCGAAACGCGTCCGCACAATCCGCTGCCCAGGAGCGCGCTCGATGTGCGCGCGGTCGCCGCGGCATGCGCGCCGGCCGGCGCGAGCGCCTGAGACGCGGCAAGCCTACGAAGGATACGGAGAACACCACAATGAATCAGCAAGCCGAGCCGTTCCTGAAAGACCTTCAGGATCTCGACGACTTCACCCAGGTCCACGTGTCGCGTCCGCACGAGTCCGCGCATCTGCACGTGAGCGGCCGCGCCACCTATACCGACGACATCCCGACGCTCGCCGGCACGCTGCACGCCGCGCTCGGGCTGTCGTCGAAGGCGCATGCGAAGATCGTGTCGATCTCGCTCGACAAGGTGCGCGCCACGCCCGGCGTGGTCGCGATCTTCACCGCCGACGACATCCCCGGCGCCAACGACGTGGGCCCGATCATCCACGGCGACGATCCGATTCTCGCCGACGGCGTCGTGCAATACATCGGCCAGCCGATCTTCATCGTCGTCGCGACGTCGCACGAAACGGCGCGTCTCGCCGCGCGCCGCGCCGAAGTCGTCTACGACGAATTGCCGGCGGTTTTGACCGCGCAGCAGGCGCGCGCCGCGAACCAGTACGTGTTGCCGCCGATGAAACTCGCGCGCGGCGAAGCCGGTACGAAGATCGCGCGCGCCGCGCATCGCGAGGCCGGGGAAATGCTGCTCGGCGGCCAGGAGCAGTTCTATCTGGAAGGACAGATTTCGTACGCGGTGCCGAAGGACGACGACGGCATGCACGTCTACTGTTCGACGCAGCACCCGACCGAAATGCAGCATCTGGTCGCGCACGCGTTGGGCGTCGCTTCGCACAACGTGCTGATCGAATGCCGGCGCATGGGCGGCGGCTTCGGCGGCAAGGAATCGCAATCGGCGCTGTTCGCGTGCTGCGCGGCGCTCGCCGCATGGAAGCTGCTGTGCCCGGTGAAACTGCGTCCGGACCGCGACGACGACATGATGGTCACCGGCAAGCGCCACGATTTCCACTACACGTATGAAGTGGGCTACGACGACCGCGGCGTGATCGACGGCGTAACGGTCGACATGACTTCGCGCTGCGGTTTCTCCGCCGACCTGTCCGGTCCGGTGATGACGCGCGCGCTGTGCCACTTCGACAACGCGTACTGGCTGTCGGACGTGACCATCGACGGCTTCTGCGGCAAGACCAACACCCAGTCGAACACCGCGTTTCGCGGCTTCGGCGGCCCACAGGGCGCGTTCGCGATCGAGTACATCCTGGACGACGTCGCGCGTTCGGTCGGTGCGGATTCGCTCGACGTGCGCCGCCGCAACCTGTACGGCAAGACCGAGCGCAACCAGACGCCGTACGGCCAGGTCGTCGAAGACAACGTAATCCATGAACTGATCGACGAACTCGAGGCGACCAGCGAATACCGCGCGCGCCGCGCGGCGATCAACGAGTTCAACGCGAACAACGAAGTGCTGAAAAAAGGGCTCGCGCTGACGCCGGTCAAGTTCGGCATCGCGTTCAACGTGACGCACTTCAACCAGGCCGGCGCGCTCGTGCACATCTACACCGACGGTTCGGTGCTGGTGAACCACGGCGGCACCGAAATGGGCCAGGGCTTGAACACGAAGGTCGCGCAAGTCGTCGCGCACGAACTGGGCGTCGGCTTCAACCGCATTCGCGTGACCGCCACCGATACCAGCAAGATCGCCAACACGTCGGCGACGGCGGCATCGACGGGTTCGGACTTGAACGGCAAGGCCGCGCAGGACGCCGCGCGCCAGTTGCGCGAACGCCTCTCGGCCTTCGCCGCCGAGCGCTTCGGCGCGGGGCAGGTGCGCGCCGCGGACGTGCGCTTCGCGCACGACCGCGTGGTGGTCGGCGACGTTGCAGTGCCGTTCGAAGAGGTCGTCGCGAAGGCTTACCTCGCGCGCATCCAGTTGTGGTCGGACGGCTTTTACGCGACCCCGAAGCTCTACTGGGATCAGTCGAAGCTGCAAGGCCGGCCGTTCTACTACTACTCGTATGGCGCGGCGGTGTCGGAAGTGGTGATCGACACGCTGACCGGCGAAATGCGCGTGCTGCGCGCGGACGCGTTGCACGACGTGGGCGCGTCGCTGAACCCGGCGCTCGACGTCGGCCAGGTGGAAGGCGCGTTCATCCAGGGAATGGGCTGGCTCACGACCGAAGAGCTGTGGTGGAACGCGGGTGGCAAGCTGATGACGCACGCGCCGTCCACTTACAAGATTCCCACGGTGAACGATACGCCGCCCGACTTCCGCGTGCGCCTCTTCAAAAACCGCAATGCCGAGGACAGCATCCATCGCTCGAAGGCGACCGGCGAGCCGCCGTTGCTGCTGCCGTTCTCGGTGTTCTTTGCCGTGCGTGATGCGGTGTCGGCGGTGGGCGATCACAAGGTCAATCCGCCGCTGAACGCGCCCGCGACCAGCGAGGAAATTCTCAAGGCGGTGGGCGCGGTGCGGGCCGCAACCGCCGCCACGCGGCAATGAGCACAGCCGCGGGCCGGACAAAAAACGGCGCACGACGCAATGCAAAGCGCGGGCGCACAATCTACTCACTGGGATGATCGCCATGAACGATTTCTCGTCCGTTCAGATCGGCCGGCGCAGCGCCGTGCCGATGCCGCGTCCGGCGCCGATGCACATCGTGCTGTTCGGCGCGGGGCATGTCGGGCATGCGCTCGTCAGGCTGCTCGGCAGCTTGCCTTGCGTGGTCCAGTGGGTCGACGAGCGCGACGAACTGTTCCCCGACGAAACGCCCGCCACCGTGCAGATCGAAGCGACCGACACTCCCGATGCGATCGTCGATACGGCGCCGCCCGGCGCTTATTTCCTCGTGATGACGCACAACCATGCGCTCGATTTTTCGCTCGCCGCGCGCATCATGCGGCGGCGCGATTTCACGTACTTCGGCATGATCGGTTCGAAGACCAAGCGCGTGAAATTCGAGCGGCGTCTGCTCGAGCGTGGCGTGGACGCGGACCGGCTGGTGGAGATGACCTGCCCGATCGGGGTGGACGGCATCGTCGACAAGGCGCCGTCGGCGATCGCGGTCGCGGTGTGCGCGGAGTTGCTGCAGATCAGGACGTGCCAGGTGGTGGCGCAGGTCGCGACGCAAAAGCTTTGCGCGACTGTTTGACGAGGCGGCGCGCCGCCGCATGCGTTTACGAGAGCGTGGCATATGCGGGCGTTTAAAGCCAAACGCCCGCGCCGCAAAAAACCTTCGCTTCTACTTGCCCGGCTCTTCGTTCTGCCGTGGCCGCTTCGCACGCCGCACCTTCTGCGCCACCAATCCATCCGATACCTGGGCCATCAACGTGCGCAACCAGCCGACATCGCTCGGCCGATCCGGATGCGGATGCCATAGCTGATAGCACTTGATGCGCGGAAACGCGATCGGCACATCGACCACCGCGAGCGGCAGCATGTCGGCGTAGTGCGTGGCGAAGCGGCGGGTCGTCGTGAAGATCAGATCCGATTGCAACAGCGTCTGCGGCACGAGCCCGAAGTAGGGCAGCGTGGCGACGATGCGCCGCGCCGCGTGAGCCCGCGCGAAACCCGTGTCGATCGCGCCGCCGCGCGCGCCGCTGTACGGCGTCGGCGCGAGATGGGGCGCGGCGAGATACGCTTCGCGCGTCAGCGGCGCGCGGGTCAGCGGATGATCGGCGCGCATCAGGCAGACGACCGTGTCCGAGAACAGATCGCTGCGTTCGAAACGCGGGTCGGGCTTCGGCCAGTTGCCGATCACCAGATCGAGTTCGCCGGCGTCGAGCGCGGCGCAATGATCGAGTAGCGGACCCAGTGATTCGATTTCGAGCCGCGCATGCGGTGCCGCTTCGCGAAACTGCGCGACCACGGTCGGCATGAAGAAGTCGTTCAGATAATCCGGCGCGGCCACGCGGAAAGTGCGCCGCGAGCGGGCGGGATCGAAATCGCCGTGCGGCGTCGCGACGAAATCGACTTCGCGCAGCACGCGCTGCGCGGACGCCAGCAGCGATTCGCCATATTCGGTCGGCACCATGCCCGCTTTGCCGCGCACGAGAATCGGATCGTTCAGCGTCTCGCGCAGCTTGCGCAGCGCGGTGCTGATCGCGGGCTGGGTTTGATTCAGACGCAGCGCGGTCTGCGTGACGCTGCGCTCGACCAGCAGCGTGCGCAGCACGCGCACGAGCCAGATGTCGAGTGAGGCGGCGGAGTCGTCGTCATCCATGATTTGAGCGTGGCCGTGCAGGCGCAGCGGGCCCGGATCAGGCGTCGGGCGCAACCGCTTCGCGATACGGCCCGCGTGTGGGCCCAAAAGGTTATAACCTTAGGCCCGTTTGCGGTGTAGCGGCATAGCGGGGGCGGTATGGCCGGCATCAGCGGCGCGCTTTCGACGCGATTTTGCTGGAGCTGATCCCAGAGCCAAACCGCAACGCCGCTTGTCTGCCTCGCGCGAAGCTCTCGCGTCACGCATGCCTTCGCTATTCCAGCGCCGGCTTCTCTGCGACTCCCGAAGGCAGCGAGCTGATCCGCTTCACTTCCCCCGATTCGAGCCAGTTCGGCGTGCGCGCGCAGTAGAGCACCATTGGCAGCGCGTCCTCGCCCCAGAACAGCTGATCGTTCAGACGAAACGTCGGTACGCCGTACACGCCCAGGCCGATCGCATCCGTCGTATTGCGCTGCAATTGGGCCATAACCGCTGCGCTCTTGATCAGTTCCGGGCCGTCCGGCATGCCGACGCGATCACACAGCTCGGCGAAGGCGGCATCGCTCGACGGGTCGCGGCCTTCACGCCAGATGAAGCGGAAAATTTCGCGCACGAAGTTGATGTCGCCGTTCGCGGCGGTGGCGAGCAGCAGCGGCTTCATCGAATCGAACGGATGCGCCGGCGGCATCTTGTATGGAATGCCGAGTTGCTCCGCGCGAAACAGCGCGTGCCGGTACATGAAGGTGCGCTTTGCGGGCACGCTATAGGCCGGCCGCTGTCCCCAATGGTCGTACAGGTCGTTCAGCACGACCGGCGCGAACACGAAGTCGAAGCCGGGCCATTTGTCGTGCTGCTCGAGCAACAGATAGGTGAACGGCGAGACAAAGTCGTAAAACCACAGCGGTTGCGTGGCGTTGATGCCAACGGTCATAAATGTCTCCCGGATTGCCTGTTTCTGACGGTGCGTCTGCTAGAACGTCAAAATTGTAACGATCTTACGCGGTGCGGCTACGGCTTGCACCGGTCAATTAGGATTTGACGTCCGTGGCGCTGGCGTCAGCGGTGCTGCCGGGCCCGATGCCTGACTCCGTTGCTTCATGCGAGGTGGACGGCGCGGGCCTGGCGCCGGCCTCGTCGGGTTCGTTCCGCTCGTTCGGCTCGCGATCCGGCTCGTGGTCCGAGCGCTTGTGCGGCTCGCGACCCGGCTCGTCGCCCGGGCGGCCGGCCGCTTTCTCATCAGCTTCGTCCGCTTCGTCATCCTCTGCTTGATCCGTGTCGCCGCGCTGCGCGTCGCGGCTTTGCGTGAGCCGCCGGCGCACGAAGCCGATATGCTCGCGCAGCACATAGAACTGATCCGCATACGCGAGCGGCATCTTCAGTCCGTTGACGGACTCCTCGATCGCGTCGAGCCGTTCGATCAGCGACGCGCGCTCGGTCGCCGAGTGCTCGCTGAGCGCGCTGCGCTCGATCGCGATCAGCGAGCCGTACCAGCGATAAATGCGCGACTTCACCCGCCATGCATACAGCCCCGGCACGATGCGCAAAGCCGGTACCAGTAGCACGACCAGCGGTACCACGATCACCAGCAGCCGGTCCGCGAGACTCGCGATCCAGAACGGCAGCGTCCGGTACAGGAAGCTCTTGCCCGACTTGTAGTAGCGCGCGGCGTCGTCGCTGATGGGGAAATCGTGCGAGAGCGGCGCGGGGAATTCGCCGGCGCGCTGCATGATGGTCGCGCGGCCGTGCACCTCGCGCGCGGCTTCGATCAGCAGATCCGACAGCGCGGGATGCAGCGAATCGCGCGCCACCAGCTCGGCGGTCGGCGCGACCATGTTGATCGACGTCGCCGGCAGATTCTTGCCGAGGTCGAACGCGCCCATCGGCATCTTCAACTGGGTCAGGTACGGGAAACGGCGCGTGTACGCATCGGCCTGCGAGAAATCGTAGAAACGCACGTTCGGCGTGCGATACAGCTTGCCCATCACCGCCGGCTGCGCCGAATCGCCGGCGAGAAAGGCCGCGTCGACCTTGCCGGCAATGAGCGCGTCGGCGGCATCGTCGCCCGATAGCGGCAGCAGTTTGGTCGCGCCGCCCGGCACGATGCCGTTGGCCTTGAGCAGCGCGAGCGCGAGTTCGCGCGTGCCGCTGCCCTCGGCGCCGACTGCCAGCCGCTGGCCCTTGAACTCGGAGAGCCACATCACGGGCGGGCCGTGATAGAAGACCGCGAGCGGCACATACGCGACGCTGCCGAGCGACATCAGGCCGTTGCTCGCCGCGTTGGGCGCGACGCCGTCCTGCACGAAGCCGACGTCGACCTTGGTGTTCGGGTCCGAGAGCCGCTTGAGATTCTGCAGCGAACCTTCCGAGGCCAACACGTTCAGCGTGATGCGGTTGCGCGCCAGAATCGCCTTGTACTTCTGCGCGGCGTTCCAGAAGGTGCTGCCTTCGGGGCCTGCGGTGATCGTCAGCGTGCTGGGCGGCGCGGGCTGGATCAGCCGCACGGCGGCCCAGATGGCGACGATGGCGAGCAGCGCCAGCGGCCCGAACGAGACCGCGAGATCGCGCCAGGAGATCGCGACAAAACGGGCGACGAGACGGGGAGGGCTTTTGCGGCCGGTGGCTGGCTTCATCGGATGACGTGACGGCGACGGTCGTAAATGTGGGCAGGGCGGCGCTCTGCGGCGCACGAACCGGGGCGAAACACGCGAAACGCGCGTCGCGCCGATGGTACCTGAGATTCGCATGACGGCGGAACGCATGGCGGCGCTGGCCGCCGACAAACCCGTAACAAAACGTGAATGCCGCGTGAATGCCGCGTGACGCTACGTGAGCGCCGCGTGAACACAGTATGAACGTGACGCGCATGCGGCGCGGACTGAGCGCGCATGCCGTGCGAATACCACATGGCCGCCGCCTTGGCGCGCGTGCCACGCTGATGACTAAACCCTTTGCGCTTCCGGCGCGGCTAGATTAAATTGAGCATCGCCGCCGCGAACTAACGTTTGCGCGGCGTGACCCGGCACGACAGACCAGAACCGGGCACGCCGGCAAATTTGCGGCCCGCCAGTTCCCGTGCCGCATTGCATGGTCCGCCATCGCATGCGGCAACGGCAGCAGGCCTCTCTCGCCTCTCGCATGTCGTGTCGCAGCCATAGTCGGCCGGCGCGCAGTCGCATCTTGCCGCGTCTCGCGCATGGCCGCCGGTAGTCGTAACGAAACCGCTTGTACACGCGGTCCAATGTGAAACCAAGGAGAAGAGAAGCTATGAAATCGGTCGGTTTTCTGAAAACGCTGGGTTCGGTTGTGGCAATGGTGATGGCGTGCAACGTCTACGCTCAGGCAAGCAACGCGCCGAGCAGCTCGACTGAAGCGGCGGCCTCAAGCGTCAAGGCCGGCAAGCGCGCGAATCACGAACTCGGCCGTAAGGTGCGCGGCGCGCTCACGAAGACGCAAGGTCTCGACGTGTCGAATATCTCCGTGCGCGCTCGCGGCGGCGCGGTGACCTTGACGGGCACGGTGCCTGACGAGGGCCAGATCGAGGCCGCCGGCGCAGCCGCGAAGGGCGTCGCGGGTGTGACGTCGGTGTCGAACAAGCTGACCGTTATGCAACAGTAATCGGTCTGCAATGAGCGCGCGGCACGAATCGGACGGTGCCCGGCGAGCTTGACCGGCGCCTGCGGCGCAACGCCGGAGCAAGCGGTTTCGACACCGCTAGTGCGGTCATGATGCAGATGTGCACAAGGGCTTCGGCGTGACGTGACGTGACGCCGAAGCCTTTTTTTGCGCCCATTTTTTGTCGCGATGTTTTTTCTGAACCAGCGATGAGGTATGCCGCCGTTGCTTACCGCGCGGCAGTGTTGCGACGGTGCTTGCTCCGTGCGCTCCGACACAGAGTTGACGTGTCGCGACGTGTACTGTGAAGCATGGCAATCGGAGTCAATGCTATGGGAACCACGCAGTTTCGCTATATCGATCTGCCGATCGGCGACCGGGCGGCTTTCGAACTGGTGTGTGCGCGGCACGGTTTCGCGCCGGTGCATTTCGACATCAGCGCCAGCGCGACGCCGGGCGAGCCCGCGCACGAGCGCCTCGTCACCGTGCGTCGCGGCGGCTGGACGCAGTCCTATAAGGACCGCCACGGTCAGTGGATCAGGCAGTTCGAGGCCGATCTAACCTGCCGGTTTTTCAAATAGCGAGGTAGCCGCGGCCAGGGCAGCGCGGCGTGTGGCCGGCGTTCGAGTCGACGCGTGAGTCGACGTTCAAGCCGAAGCTCATGCCGAAGCCTCAGGCCAGCACGAGGCGCACGCCGACCAGAGTCAGCGTGGCGGCGAGCAGGTTGCGCAGCAGCGCATCCGGTGCGCGCGAAGACAGATAACTGCCGATCGCGATGCCCGGCAGCGAGCCCACCAGCAGCGACGCCAGCATCGACCAGTCGACCGAGCCGAGCAGCCAGTGGCCCGCGCCCGCCAGCAGCGTGAGCGGCACCGCATGAGCGATGTCCGAGCCGACGATGCGCGTGGTCGGCAGCAACGGATACAAGAGCAGCAACACGGTCACGCCGATCGCGCCTGCGCCCACCGAAGTCAGCGACACCAGCACGCCGAGTATTGCGCCGGTCAGCATGGTCAGCGCCAGCGTGCGCCCTTGCTTCGGCGTGCGCTGGCCGCGCGCGCCGAGCGCGGCGAGTTGCGGACGGAACACTAGCGCCACCGCCGTCACCAGCAGCGCCGCGCCGAGCACGATCTGGATCAGCCGGCTCGCACCCGGCGTATCCATTCCGTAGCGATGCAGCAGGAGCAGCGTGATCGTCGCGGCCGGCACGCTGCCGGCCGCTAGGCGCAGTGTGATCTGCCAGTCGACGGAGCCTTTCAGACCGTGCACGAGCGTGCCGGTCGCCTTCGTGGCGGCCGCGTACAGCAGGTCGGTGCCGACCGCGGTAGCCGGATGCACGTTGAACAGCAGAACCAGGATCGGCGTCATCAGCGAGCCGCCGCCGACGCCCGTCAGTCCGACCAGAAAGCCGACGAACAGGCCGGAGACGGAGTACAGCAGATCGATGTGGGGAAGAGCCATTGAGCAGACCGCTGACGGTCGGGTGGGTGAAAAGGTTGGGCGGCAAGGCCGGTGCGTGCGTGCTGCCGTCGGCCGGCGCCGCGCGCCGCGCGGGTCTCCGCAGGCGCGCCACGGGCCGCCGCGGCGCGGCAAAAGGCGCTATTGTCGCAAAACTGCCGCTTTTGCGTACAGAACAGGGTTGGCGCAAAGTCCGTGCCGCAGCCGGTTGCGCGCCGCGCTCACAGCGCGCGCCGAATCTCGACGACGCCGAATGCCGCCAGTGTGAAGCCGACCATCCGGTCGATGGCGACCCGAAGCTTGCTGCCGATCGCATGGCGTGCGAGCGACACCACGGTCACGAGAAAACACCACCACGCGATCGAGCCGGCGAACACGCCGCCCACCGTGGTCAGCGCGATCGCCGATGAAAACGCGCCGCGCGGCGCGAGCGTGGTGAACAGCGCGGCGAACATGATGACGGTCTGCGGGTTGGTGAGCGTGAGCAGCAACGAACTGGCGTATGCGCGCAGCGCGCCGGCGCGGCCCACTTGCGCGAGCTTGCCGTCGCCGTTGCCGTTCGAAGTGTCGGCGGCAGGCTTCTGAAGCAGCGTGCGCAAGCCGAGATAAAGCAGAAACAGCCCGGCTAGCAGATGCAACGGCCGGTCATACGCGAGCATGAACTGCGAGATGCCGACGAGGCCGAGCGCCGCGATCAGGCCGTAGACCGCGTCGCCGGTCGCGATGCCGAAGCCGATCGCGAGTCCCGCGCGCGGACCGCCGGTCAATGTGCGGCGGATGCACAGCATGCCCATCGGGCCGACCGGCGCGGCAATCGCGAGGCCGACTCCCGCGGCGGTGAAGAAGAGACTGGCGGTGGACATGGGGAAGCCTTTGAACGGTTGTTGCGGTTTGTGGCGCTGGAAGCCGTTGGTGCACCCAATGCAGCTTCGCTGCGCTTCGCACGGCGTCCAGGCCATCCGTGCGATCGGGCCGTCGACGAGTCCGTCAGCATAGCCAGACCGGAAAGCGCGGGCAAGGCGCGTAGCTCCGGACCCAGTCTCTTCGACGACGCAAGCCCCAAACTCGCCGCCGGGAATGTCCGCCCAGCCGCAGCAACCCGCCCGCCGCCGCCGTGGATACCCTGGGATCGGCGCCGCGCACATCTTCGTCGGGCATAATTTTGCCACTTCAAATTTCGGGGGCGCGCCCGCTCATGTGGCAGATCGATCAGGTGACGCTGCGCTTGTTCATCGCCGTCTGCGAGGAAGGCACGATCGCGCGCGCGGCCGAACGCGAGTTCATCGCGCCGTCGGCGGTCAGCAAGCGCCTGGCCGATCTCGAGGCGCTGGTCGATGTCGCGCTGCTCTCGCGCAGCCAGCGCGGCGTGCGCGCGACCGCCGCCGGCGAGGCGCTGCTGCGCCACGCGCGGCTCATCATGCGCGGCCACGAACGGCTGCAGGCAGAACTCAGCGAATACGCGGCCGGCGCGCGCGGCCATGTGCGGGTGCTGGCGAACGTGTCGTCGATGGTGGAGTTTCTGCCCGAGGCGTTGTCGATCTTTCTGAAGGCCAACCCGCGGATTCGCGTGGATGTCGAGGAACGCGTGAGCACGGAAATCGTCCGCGGGCTGGAAGAGGGCGTCGCCGATCTCGGCATCTGCCGCGATGTGGTGCCGATGGGCAGTCTCGACACCGTCCCGTATCGCGCAGATCACCTCGCGCTGATCGTGCCGCGCGATCATCCGCTCGCGAGTGAGGCCGAAGTCGGCTTCGAGCAGACGCTCGCGTTCGATCATCTCGGACTCGCGTCGAATGCGTCGGTGAACGCGCTGATGCAGCGCATCGCGGTCGAGAAGGGCGGCGAACTGAACTATCGAACCTACGTGTCGACCTTCGACGCCGCTTATCGGTTCATCCAGGCCGGGCTCGCGGTCGCGATCCTGCCGCACGAGGCGCTGCCCCGTCATGCTGCCGACGAATACGGGATCGTCGCCGTGCCGTTGCGCGAGGCGTGGGCCGAGCGGCGCTTCGTGATCTGCATGCGTGATCGGAATGCGCTGACGCTGGCGGCGTCGCATTTGCTGGAGCACTTGCTGGGTGCGGTTTGAGTGTGGATTGCTGATCTGCACGTTGAGCGTGTGGTGTTGCTGCCGAGCGTGTGTACGATGGCCGTTCACGCTCTGCTGCTCAACGAGCGCGCGCTGGCGGTGCATGCTCCGCTGCTGATCGTGCATGCGTAACCGCCATTCACGCGCCGCGTGCCGGACATCGACCCCTCACCGCCGTTCACGCGCTTACCCCCAGCATGGCCACCTCGATCCCCGCCGCGCGTCTTCTGAAAACCCCTTAAGGGTTTCCCCTCTACGCCCGCAAACGCCCGCCCGGCCTACCCGGGCCGCCATCGCGAGCGGCGATGGACTGCGTCGTCAACGCAGACTTCCCCACCCGCCCGTGCGCGGGCACGCTGTCATCCAGTTGCTTCATTCCCCGCATCCCAGCGGACTCGACACCCGAACCCAAGACCTGGATTCAAAACCATGAGCGACACCCAAGAGCGCGTCGTCGTGACCGAAGTCGGCATGCGCGATGGTCTGCAAAGCATCGCTCGCACGATGCCCACCGAGTTCAAACGGCGCTGGATCGACGCCGCCTATGCCGCCGGCGTGCGGCATATGGAAGTCGCGTCGTTCGTACCCGCGAAGCTGTTGCCGCAAATGGCCGACGCCGACGACGTGATCGCCCACGCGCTCACCTACGACGATCTGATCGTCACGGCGCTCGTGCCGAATCTGAAAGGCGCACAACGTGCGCTCGAAACCGGCGTGCACCGGATCGTCGCGCCGATTTCGGTGAGCACCGCGCATAGCCTCGCCAACGTGCGCAAGACGCCCGCTGAAATGATCGACGCGTTCGCCGCGATGCGCGAGTCGATCGACGGCGCGGCGCAGACTGGCGCGCGACGCGTCGAACTGATCGCCGGTTTGTCGACGGTGTTCGGCTGCACGTTGCAAGGCGCGGTGCCTTACGCGGATATCGCCGCGATCGCGCGCGCCGCCGTGCAAGCGGGCGCCGACGTGATCGCGCTCGGCGACACCACCGGCGAAGCGACGCCGCGCCAGGTCGGCGAGATCATCGAACTGGTGCGCGACGTCGCGGGCGAGCGGCTGCGTTCGCTGCATTTTCACGACACGCGCGGCCTCGGCCTCGCCAACACACTGGTCGCGCTGCAGCGCGGGATTCGCGAATTCGACGCGTCGCTGGCCGGGCTCGGCGGCTGCCCGCATGCGCCGGGTGCGACCGGCAACGTCAACACCGAAGACCTCGTGTTCATGCTCCATAGCATGGGCTACGAGACCGGCATCGACCTCGCGGGACTGCTGGCGTCGCGCGCGGTGCTGGCTGAAGCATTGCCTGGCGAACCGCTGTACGGCTATCTGGCGCGCGCCGGTTTGCCGAAGCAGTTCGTCGCCGCGCGTCAGGGTTTCGAATCTTCCGAACTTTTCCCATCTTCCGAATCGCAGGTACTGCAATGAATCCGCTTTCCTCAGCTTCAGATTCCACGTCAGCTTCCGCTTCGTCCGCGCCGCAGCCGGGCGCATTGCCGCTCGAAGGCATTCGCGTGATCGAGCTGTCGCATATGGTGATGGGTCCGACGTGCGGCATGATTCTCGGCGATCTCGGCGCCGAAGTGATCAAGGTCGAGCCGCCGCGAGGCGACGGTACGCGCCGTTTGCTCGGCACCGGCGCGGGCTTCTTTCGCACCTTCAATCGCAACAAGAAGAGCGTCGCGCTCGACCTCGACAGCGAAGCGGGACTGGCCGCGCTGCACAAACTGGTCGATACCGCCGACGTGTTCGTCGAAAACTTCAAGCCGGGGCGCATGGCGAGCCTCGGGCTCGATTACGCGACGCTGCGCGAGCGCAATCCGAAGCTGATCTACGTGTCGCACAAGGGCTTTCTGAACGGCCCCTATGAACACCGTCTCGCGCTCGATGAAGTCGTGCAGATGATGGCGGGCCTCGCGTACATGACCGGCCCGGTTGGCCGGCCGCTGCGCGCGGGCAGCTCGGTCAACGACATCATGGGCGGCATGTTCGGCGCGATCGGCGTGCTCGCCGCGCTGCACGAACGGCATGCGAGCGGACGCGGCAAGGAAGTGCAGAGCGCGCTGTTCGAGAACTGCGTGCTGCTGTCCGCGCAGCACATGCAGCAGTTCGCGGCGACCGGCGTGGCCGCCGCGCCGATGCCCGAGCGCATCAGCGCATGGGCCGTGTACGACGTGTTCACGCTCGCCAACGACGAGCAGATGTTCATCGCCGCCACCGGCGACGGGCAATGGCGCGCGCTGTGCGCGATTCTCGGCCGTGCCGACCTGCTCGCCGACCTGCGCCTCGTGACCAATAACGACCGCGTGCTGGCGCGCGGGTGGCTGCTCAAAACGCTCGGCGAAAGCTTGAGCCGTTTCGAAGGCGTAACGCTCGTGCCGCTGTTCGAGCGCGACCACATTCCGTTCGCATCGATCACGAAGCCCGAAGAGCTGTTCGACGATCCGCACCTGAACGAAAGCGGCGGCCTGGCGCGTTTGACGCTCGACGACGGCAGCGAAACCGCGATGCCGTTGCTGCCTATTTCGATGGACGGCGCACGCCTGCAGCCGCGCCAGCCGATCGCGAAGATCGGCGAGCACACTGCCGACGTGCTGCGCGGTCTTGGCTACGACGATGCGCAGATCGCGGCGCTTACCAGCGCGGCGCCTCAGCAGCCGCGCGAAGCGGCCTGACGCGGGCCACCCGGACGGGCATCGCGGCGCGTGACGTCTTGTGCGATGCATGCGAACGCGGTCCCACAAGGTCATCCGGCGGCAGACCGGAACTCGGCAACTATTTTTCATGGGATCGGAGTTAGCGCTTTAGCGCTAACTCCGATCGACATACCGGTGCATGGGACCGGAGTAAGCGCTGAAGCGCTAACTCCGATCGACATACGGTGCATGGGACCGGAGTAAGTGCTGAAGCGCTAACTCCGATCGACAAAGGAGACAGGCGATGAAATCGTCGAATCATACGGTGTATGCAACAGCGATCGGCGATGCCGGCGCGCTGGGCGGTTTGCCTGCGGGCGCGGGCGCGGGCGCGTCGGCGGGCGGCCGTTCCGAGCAGATCGCACTGGACGGCGCGCGCATTTCCGCGCGGCTCGACCGCTTGCCGGCCACCCGTTCGATCTGGAAGCTGGTGATGCTGCTGAGCCTCGGCCTCTTCTTCGAACTCTACGACCTGATGTTCTCCGGCTATATCGCGCCGGGACTCGTGCGCAGCGGCATTCTCACCGCGACCACGCATGGTCTGTTCGGCACCAGCGGCGTGGCGAGCTTCATCGCCGCGCTGTTCGCGGGGCTGTTCATCGGCACGGCGGCTTGCGGCTTTCTCGCCGACCGCTTCGGGCGGCGCGCGATTTTCACCTGGTCGCTGCTGTGGTACACGGCCGCCAACATCATCATGGCGTTTCAGGACACCGCGCTCGGGCTCAACCTCTGGCGTTTCATCGCGGGGATCGGCATCGGCGTGGAGATCGTCACGATCGGCACGTACATCTCCGAACTCGTGCCCAAGCATGTGCGCGGGCGCGCGTCGGCGTGCTCGCAGGCGATCGGGTTCTGCGCGGTGCCGATCGTCGCGTTTCTGTCGTACCTGCTGGTGCCGCATCGTTACTTCGGCCTCGACGGCTGGCGCCTCGTCGTGCTCACCGGCGTGGTCGGCGCGATCGTGGTGTGGTGGATCCGTCTGCGCTTGCCGGAAAGCCCGCGCTGGCTTGCGCAGAAAGGCCGCATCGACGAAGCCGATGCGGTGATGACGCGTCTCGAAGCGCGCGTCGAACGCGAATACGGACGGCCGCTGCCGGAGCCCGCATTGCCCGAGCCGGTGCGGGCGCGAGCGGCGTTTCGCGATCTGCTGGTGCCGCCGTATCGCAAGCGCACGCTGATGCTGATCATTTTCCACGTGTTCCAGACAATGGGTTACTACGGCTTCGCGAACTGGATTCCGACCTTGCTGATCAAGCAGGGCATCACGGTCACGACGAGTCTGATGTACGCGAGCATCATCGCGATCGCCGCGCCGCTCGGGCCGCTGCTGGGCCTGCTGATCGCCGACCGCTTCGAGCGCAAGACGGTGATCATCTGCATGGCGGGGGTGAACGTGGTGTGCGGGCTGGCGTTCAGCCAGGCGCGCGAAACGGTGCTGCTGGTGAGCCTTGGCGTGTGCCTCGTGCTGGCGGGCAACATCATTTCATATAGCTACCACGCGTATCAGGCGGAGCTGTTTCCGACCAGCATCCGGGCGCGGGCAGTGGGATTCGTCTATTCATGGAGCCGCATTTCGGCGATGTTCTCGGCGTTCGTGATCGCCGGGTGCTTGAGCCGCTTTGGTGTGAACGGGGTGTTCGTGTTTATTTCCGGCGCGATGGCGGTGGTGATGGTCGCGATCGGAACGCTTGGACCTAAAACGCGCGATGTTGCGCTGGAGGATATTTCCAAATAGCCAGGCGGCTGTCGGCGGTCGTTGGAGGATGATGAGCGAAGCGGCCCGTCTCATCGAGACGGGCCGCTTCTTTTAGTGCTGCTTTCAGTGTTTTTTTTGTGTCGCCGAGGCACTCGGTGCTATGCGGATCGGCGGCGCGCCCGAAGGCGCCGTGGCGGGTTGTGGTTTCTTCTCCTGTTTCGGCTTTTTGACTTCACGGTTACTGCGCATCTGACCTTTTGCCATGATGGACTCCCAGTTGGCGTTTCGCTCCACGCGGAAGCAGTCAGGAGTGTGCGCTGATTTTGCCGTCGATGCCGGGGTTTCTGAATTCGCTTTCTGGCTGGGCGCGGCAGCCGGATGGCGCGCATCCGCGCCGCTTCGCTTGCTTGGCGCGTAAGCCAATGGCAATGCCGCTAGTAGCTCCGATTCTCGTCGCTGCGCGCGAGCCGGTCCGATACATCGGCCAGCAGAAGCGCGAGGCCGACCGCGCTCATCGTCGCGAAGAGGAAAGCGCCGATCATCGCAGCCAGTATTAGCATTGCCCACGCAAGGCCGGTCATAGGGGATTCCCGCAAGTTGTCTGGCATCCTAACCCGGCACCGCCGGCGCTTTGTGTGCGCCAACGGACGCCGATGCTGTCGCATTGCGCCGAACTATCATCAGATCATGCCGCTCGCGCGCCACGTGGCTCCTGGGTGTGGTCGCCGCAACCTTCTCTCCTCGGCATTGCGGGAGACCACTGGAAGGTAAACGACTTCTTCTTCTGCATTATTCCTGGCGAGGGGCCTAAGCAACGCGTCGCAGAACGGCTAGGCCGCCAGGCTGAAAACGCCCTGATCGGCGCTGCATGGCGGTTCCTTACGAAAGTCGTATAGCGCATTTCCGCAATTCACTGGCGGAATTGAACTGTTTCTCAATCAGCTGAATAAATTCTGGTCCGTGAATTACGTCGATCGCAAACGTTGTCTCATACCCGTGTTTCACGATTGCAACATAAATCGCCGGCGTTATTTTCTGAAAGCCAATAAAGCCGATTAAATAATTTTTTTGCCTTATAACGTGCTTATATTGGACGCTGCATTTGTTCACTACCCCGCATATCTCCATCGTCAGGAGGAGGCGGGGCGATGCGGCACCCGGGAAAGCCTGGTGCGATAAAGACGATTGTCCTATGGCGATCCTCTATTTGCGCAAAAAATAACTTCAAATACGGGAAACGACGGAGGAATCGAATTGTGAGTTCGTCGTTTTCGAGTGGCCTCGCAGTGTGCGGTGGCGTACTTAAACATCCTTTTATGTGCACTAAGATTCGCGAAATGCCTATTCATTCGTAGGTCGAAGCGCGGCTTAATCCGATGAAAAAATAGGGTCGGTGAGTGCGGAATTTCACCTGATGATCCATATAGGCAATGCGCCAACATGTCCGCACTTTCGGTCATGGCGGCTAAATGCTGGATTAGCCGTCACTATGATGTGCTGTAGAGAGTGGGGCAATTCGTGGCCATAAAAGGTGAAAGGTGGATACGTTTTCCGGCGAGAGGATGACTATGACGTGCGCGAGTCTCGAGTCTGCAATGCTGCGCTGGGTGCACGTTCCGAACAAGGGTACGCGTCGCATCGCGCTACTGATGTTCAACGACTGCTCGCTGCAGGGCGCAGGCGTGGTGGCAGAGGTCTTCCAGGCAGCGAACGAACTGGCTTCGTCGGGCTCGGGCGGTTGGGCGTACGAGGTTTCTTTTCTCTCCGGCGACGGCGGCATGGTGACCTCGTCGGCGGGGCTGCGGGTTTGGACCGAAGGACTCGACTCGCGGCATGAAGGCTTCGATGCGGTGTACGTCGCGGGCGGCAAGGGCGCATGCGCCGCCGCCCACGACGAGCGGCTGATTGTATGGCTGCGCCGTGTGCGCGGCGACACCGGCATGATCCGGCCGATCGCCGAGGGACGCGCGCTGCTCGAGGCGGCTTTTGTGCCCAACAGCAAGGCGCCCAACAGTAAGTTGCCCGACAGCAAGGTGCCCGGCAGTAATGCAAGCGCCGATTGGCGCCGGGCGATGGCACAAGGCGCGCGGCAGGCCGAGCCAGGCGCCGATGCCGGCGACCGTCTCGAGTCGATGCGAAGCGCGCTGGCGATGATCAAGCGCGATCTGGGCGGGGCTGCTGCGCGCTCGGTGGCCGAACGCCTGCTTGCCGATTCGTGCACGAACCTCGCGCCGCTGCTCGGCGAGGACGGTGGGCTGAGTCCCGGCGACAAGGTGCGCGCGGCGGCCCGCTGGCTGCAGGAGAACTGTCAGCAGGCGATTTCGATTGCGGACGCGGCGCAGGTCGCCGCGATGAGCGAGCGCAACTTTCTGCGCCGCTTCAAGATGGAAATGGGCATTACGCCGTCGAGCTTTCTGCTGCACGAACGCCTCGCGGCGACATGCAGCCTGTTGACCGAATCGGAGTTGCCGGTCGACAAGATTGCCCGGCGCACCGGCATGGGCAACGGCGACAGGCTGGCGAAAGTGTTTCGCAAGCGGATGAGAATTTCTCCGACCGAATTCAGGATTCAAAGCCGCCGTATGGCAGGCGAATAGCGCGTGACGGGGGGGCGCCCTGATGGCTGCGCAGGAAATGCGGCATCGGGGCAGGTTTTTCCTGGACTTTTGGGAATTATAAGGATTCCAAATATGTTGACTCAGGGAACTGGGAGCGCCACGTCGGCAGGACCGGGCGACGCGGCTGCAGCAAGCGCTGGCGCGCATTGCAAGCACCTCGTCCCGGTAATTCTCGCAGGCGGCTCGGGCACGCGGCTGTGGCCGGTGTCGCGCGAAGACTTTCCGAAGCAACTGATCGACGTGGTCGGCTCCGACTCGCTCTTGCAGGCTGCCGCGCGGCGCATGGACGGTTTTCCGGCCGGCTGGAGCGTGGACCCCGCGCCGATCATCGTGTGCGGCGAAGAACATCGCTTCGTGATTGCTGAGCAGCTTCACGAAAACGGCGTGGAGGCTCGTCTGGTGGTGGAGCCGGCGCGCCGCGACACGGCCCCGGCTTTGACGCTGGCGGCATTGCTCGCCTGCGCGCAGGGTGACGACGCGATCCTGATCGTGATGCCGGCCGATCATTCGATCGCCGACGTGTCGGCCTTGCAGGGCGCGCTGGAGTGCGCCGCGCGCTACGCGGAGCGCGGCGCGGTCGCGACGCTGGGCGTGCCGCCCACGCGTGCCGACACGGGCTTCGGCTATATCCGCCTCGGTGCCGAGCTGGGCGACGGCGGCCATGCAATCGACGGCTTCGTCGAGAAGCCCACGCAAGAAGTCGCCGCGCAGTACGTCGCGGCGGGCACGTACTGGTGGAACAGCGGCATCTTCATCGTCCGCGCGAGCGTGTGGCTGGAGACGCTCAGGCGCCTGCAACCCGACATGCACGCGGCGTGCGAGCGCGCGTTTGCCGGCGGCCTCACCGAGGGCGCGGTGTTCCGTCCGCAGCTGGATGCGTTTCTCGGCGTGCAGCCGAATTCGATCGACTACGCGGTGATGGAGCGCCTGACCGAAGCCGCCGAGCCGGACGCGCTCAACGGCCCGCACGGTGCGAACGGCACGCATGAAGCCGACCCGGCGGCGGAGCCCGCGGGCGTCGTCGTCAGACTGGACGCGGGCTGGTCCGATCTCGGTTCGTGGGACGCCGTGTGGGCCGCGATGGACAAGGATGCGAACGGCAACGCGGGGCGCGGCCGGGTCGCGTTCGAAGGCGCGGTGTCCAGTTACGCGCATTCGGAAGGACGGCTGATCGCATGCGTGGGCACGGCCAATGTGGTGGTGGTCGAAACCGCCGACGCCGTGCTGGTGGTCGACCGCTCGCACGTGCAGGACGTGAAGGGGTTGGTCGCGCGTATCAAGGCTGAGCACGCGCCCGAGGCCGACGCGCATCGCAAGGTGCACCGCCCCTGGGGCTTTTACGATTCCATCGACCGCGGCGAACGATTCCAGGTCAAGCGCATCGTGGTGACACCGGGCGCGCAGCTGTCGCTGCAACTGCATCACCACCGCGCCGAACACTGGGTGGTGGTGCGTGGAACGGCACTCGTCACGCGCGGCGACGAGCAGTTCCTGCTGAGCGAAAACGAATCGACCTATATCCCGCTCGGCACGCGCCACCGGTTGGAAAACCCGGGCAAGGTGCCGCTCGAAATCATTGAAATCCAGTCAGGCGCCTATCTGGGCGAAGACGACATTGTGAGGTTCAACGACAACTACGGCCGCTGTTCGTAAGCAGCACGCCGCGATTCATTCTCGTACAGGAACGGCAAGGACGAGGTAAACAAAATGCGCAGGTTTCAGGATTTGCTCGCGCGAATTTTCGATGTCGCGTTGGTGTTGGCGGGTGCTGCGGTGGCGTCGCAGATCCGCTTCGAATATCTCGCTCAATCTGGCTTCTATTGGGCGCTGGTGATGTTTTCCGCCGCGTTTGCGCTCGCCATCTTTCCGGCGTTCGGCGTGTACGAATCGTGGCGTGGCCGCTCCAAGCTGGCGCTTGCCGGCCAGGTCTCGCTCGCGTGGCTGATCGTGCAGGCCTGCGCGCTCGTGCTGATGTATTCACTGCATCGCAGCGACGCGGTGTCGCGGCTGTGGTTCTCGTACTGGACCGCGGTCACGGGCGGCCTGATGATCGCGTACCGGCTGATCACGCATGCGGTACTGGCGCGTGCTCGCGGCGCCGGCATGAACCTGCACCAGGTTGCGATCGTCGGCAGCGGCTCGCAATGCGACGCCATCATTCGCCGCATCGAAGCCGCGCCAACCGCCGGCTTTCGCGCGACCGCCGTGTACAACACGCTGCCGGATGCGTCGGCCGTGACGAACCCGCGCGTGCCGGTGTTCGATAGCGTCGACGCGCTCGCCGGCTACATCCGCACGAACGACGTGCACGAGCTCTGGCTGATGCTCGCGCTGAGCGAGGAGCCTCTGATCTGCTCGCTGATCAGCGAGTTCCGCGACGATCTGGTGAACATCCGCTTCGTGCCGGATGTACGCAGCCATGCGCTGTTCGAAGGCAGCGGCGTGGTCGATCTGCTCGGCGTGCCGGCGATCAATCTGGTCGCCTCGCCGCTGTCCGCCAGCTCGATGCTGAAGAAGGAAATCTTCGACCGCCTGTTCGCGGCCTCCGCGCTGATCGCTCTCGCGCCGCTACTGCTGGGCATCGCGATCGCGGTGAAGCTGTCGTCGCGCGGACCGGTGCTGTTCAAACAGAAGCGCAAGGGCGCCGACGGCCGCGTGTTCACGATCTACAAGTTCCGCTCGATGCGCCTGCATACCGAGGCCAAAGGCACGCTCAGCCAGGCCACGCGCCACGATAAGCGCGTGACGAGAGTGGGCGCGTTCCTGCGCCGCACGAGCCTCGACGAGCTGCCGCAATTTTTCAACGTGTTGCGTGGCGACATGTCGGTCGTCGGACCGCGTCCCCACGCACTCGAGCACGACGACCTCTATCAGAAAGTGGTCGCGGGCTACATCAATCGCTATCGAATCAAGCCGGGCATTACAGGTTGGGCGCAGATCAACGGCTTTCGGGGCGAGACCGACCGCATCGAGAAAATGGAGCACCGCGTCGAGCATGACCTGTACTACCTGGGTCATTGGTCGTTCGCACTCGACATGCGGATCATCGGCGCGACGATAGTGGCCGGACTGGTGCATCGAAACGCTTATTAAGAAGTAGTTAACAAACACGCTGGGGGTTGCCTGTTCCCGGGAACAGGTGCTCCGGCGCATGGAGGAAACATCATGAGCTCACTTGGACTACGCACGGGAAGTCTCCTGGTTTTCGCTACGGCAACGCTGCTTTCCGGGTGCGGCATCGTGCCCGGTCAACGGATGGTCACGCCGGCCACGATCCAGGACACGGGAGGCGACTTCAGCACGGAACCGCAGCAGCAGCAGACGATACAGATTACCGATATCAATCTGGCGCTGCTGCGCAAGATGAATGCGGATCAAACGTCGGGGACGCTGCCGCCGGAGACGCTCGCGCTGTTCGGCAAGCCGCCGGTGTACAAGGTCGGCCCCGGCGACGTGCTGCAGATCGTCGTATGGGATCACCCGGAACTTGCCGCCGCGCTCGGACAGCCGACGCAGAGCTCGCGCGCTGCGGATGCGATTCCTGGCTTCATGGTCGACGAAAACGGCGACGTGCAGTTCCCGTACGCGGGCAATCTGCATGTGGCCGGCAAGGGCTCCGCGGCGATCCAGAAGGAGTTGTATAACCGTCTGAGCAAGGTGTACCAGAAGCCCGAAGTGACGGTGCGGGTGGCGTCGTTCCGCAATTCGCAGATCTATGTGGACGGCGAACTGCGCACGCCTGGCGCGCAGTCGCTGAACGACATTCCGATGTCGCTGACGACGGCGATCAACCAGGCCGGCGGCTTTACCACGACTGCGGACCGCAGCCGCGTCGTTCTGATCCGTAACGGCGTGATCTATCCGATCAACATCGACGATCTGATCAAGCGCGGCCACAACCCGTCGCAGATCTATCTGCAACCGGGCGACCTGGTGCGGGTGGCCGCGCGTGAAGACAGCGGCGTGTATGTGATGGGCGAGGTCAACAAGCCGGCGACCGTGCTGCCGCTGCGCAACGGTTCGCTGACGCTGTCGCAGGCGCTCTCGGATAGCGGCAGCTTCGACTCGAACACGGCCGCGGCGCGGCAGTTGTTCGTGATCCGCAATTCGACGAGCGCTTCGCCGGAGATCTATCACCTCGATGCGACCTCGCCGGTTTCGATGGTGCTGGCCAATCAGTTCGAGCTTCAGCCGAAAGACGTCGTGTACGTCGGCCAGGGCGGACTGGTCCGCTTCAACCGTGTGCTGAACCTGCTGCTGCCGGCGATCAATGCGGCTGTGACGGGCGTGGTGCTGACGAAATAACCAGCCGTGCAACGTGAAACCTGAACCGTCGGGCTTTGCTGGGTGAAGAACATGGCAATCAACTACCAAAACCGTTACACCGACGTGTCCATGGCAGATGGGCGTCATCTGTCGGACTATCTCCGCACGATCGTGCGCGGTTGGCGCACCATTCTGGTGGTGACGCTGATCGCGCTCGCGCTGGGCTGCGCGTACGCGTTTCTGACGCCGCCCATGTATCGCGCGGACGTGCTGTTCCACGTCGAGGACAGAACGGCGAATGCCAACGTCAATGCGAACGGCAGGGAAACCTCGCCGCCGCTTGGCGGCATGTTCGACACCAGGCCTTCCCCCGCGGCCGCCGAGATCGAGTTGCTGAAATCGAGGCTCGTCACGGAGGACACGGTCAGGAAGCTGCATCTCGACATCACCGCGAAGCCGCGCTACTTCCCGGTGGTCGGCAGACTGATCGCGGGGCTGGTGAATGGCCAGTGGGGTTTCCGGTTGCCGTCGTCCCTCAACCTGTCGGGCTTCGCGTGGGGCAACGAGAGCATTGCGGTGTCGCGCTTCGATACGTCGAAGGAGTTGTACGACGCGCCCTTCACGCTGATTGCCGGCGCCGAGGGTGCCTATGTGCTGCGCGACCGCAACGGGAGCGCGATTCTGTCGGGCCGGGTCGGCGAAACCGTCCAGACCGATACCGCCGACGGTCCGATTGCGCTGCACGTCGACAAGCTGGTCGGCGCGCCGGGCTCGCACTTCGAACTGTCGCGCGCGTCGACATTGACCACGGTCAACCGCTTGCAGAAAGCGCTGGTGGTGGAGGAGACCGCGTTGCAGTCGGGCGTGATTCGCGTGAGTCTTGAAGGCAGCGACAGCGCGTTGACGGCGGCGATCGTCAACAACGTGGCGCACGAGTTCGTGCGCCAGGACGTGGACAGCCGCTCGAACGAGACCGGGCACCTGCTCGCGTTCATCGAGCAGCAGTTGCCGGACGCGCGCAAGGCGCTCGACGACGCCGAGCAGCGCTACAACAAGTTCCGCAATGCGCACGGCACCGTAGACATCGGCGAAGAAAGCCGCCTGCTGCTGCAGCAGATCGTCGACAACAAGACCAAGCTGCTCAATTTGCAGCAGCAACGCGCGGAGATGTCGCAGCGCTTCACGCCGAGCCACCCGATGGTGGCCGCGATCGACGCACAGATCGCCGAATTGCAGAGCATGCAAACCACCATGAACCGCAGCGTCTCGGTAATGCCGGATACCGAGCAGACGGCATTGCGTCTGTTGCGCGACGTGCACGTCAACACGGACATCTACACGAACCTGCTGAACAGCGCTCAGCAGCTGCGCATGACGAAGGTGGCCCAGCAGGTGGGTGGCGTGCGCGTGGTGGACTTCGCCGAAGCGCCCGACGACCCCGTGCGCCCGAAGCGCGCGCTGGCGATCGTGAGCGCGCTCGGCGGCGGCCTCGCGCTCGGCATCATGCTGACCTTCTTCAAGCGCGCGGTGTACCGCGGCGTGGAGCGTCCCGACGAACTCGAAACGATGCTCGGCGTGCCCGTGTTCGGGGTCGTGCCGCGCAGCCAGACCCAGTTGCGGCTGCAGGAGAACGTCGCGCTGCGCAAGCGCGGCCAGCACGTACTCGCGCACCAGGCACCGCAGGACATGGCCGTGGAAGGCGTGCGCAATCTGCGCACCTCGCTGCAGCTCTCGCTCAATCACGCCGAGAACAACGTCGTGATGATCACGGGCTCGCGGCCCGATAGCGGCAAGTCGTTCCTGTCGGTGAATCTGTCGGCGCTGGTGGCGTCGGCGGACAAGCGGGTGTTGATCATCGATGGCGACATGCGGCGCGGCGACGTGCATTCGCACTTCGGCATCGCGCATCAGCCGGGGCTGTCCGACGTGTTGTGCGGCGGCGATCTGCGCTCGATGATCCAGCACGACGTGCTGCCCGGTCTCGACGTGCTGCCCAAGGGCTCGCTGCCCACGCACCCGGCCGAGCTGCTGATGAGCAAGCGCTTCGAAACGATGCTCGACGAACTGAAGCCGTACTACGACGTCGTGATCGTCGATACGCCGCCGGTGCTCGCGGTCACGGACGCGACGCTGATCGGCAAATATGCGGGCACGACGCTGCTGGTGGTGCGCCACGGCCGCCATCCGCTCAACGAGATCATCGAGACCGCGAAACGGATGCGCAACGCAGGCGTGGCAATGCGCGGCGTGCTGCTCACCGACGTGCCGCAGGAAGGTGCGTTCCTCGGCTCGGGGTATCAGGGCGGGTATTACGGTTACGACAGCGTGGCGGGTTGAGGGCGGGTGCGAGCGGGCGGCTGCGTGGCCGTCCGCTCGCTCGCGATTTCAAGTTTGCGCTTTCATGCTTGCGTTTTCCCTGTTCGCAAGCTCATGCGCGGGTCGCCGATGTCTGTCGGCGCCGCATCAATGATGCGAGATCAGGTTGCGCGGATCGGGCCGCAGGGTGGGCTCGGTCTCGGCGGCGGCCGGCGGAACCTGCATTGCGGTTTCTTCCATCGCGAGCGTTACGAGACGTCGCGCTTCCTTGCTGCCCGCATCGATCTCCAACGCGGTGCCCGCGTTGCGCGAGACGCACGGCCAATGCCCGACATAGCCGCAGCCTCGCGCGAGACTCAGCAGCGCGTCGCGCTCCTCTTCGCGAGTGCGGACCGTGGAGCGCATGCGCTGCGCGTCGCGGTTGTCCGGCTGCGCGGCGATGGCCGCGGCCAGACGCACCTTCGTCGCCGATAGATCGTTTTCATGCAGCTTGGCGCGCGCCGCTTTCAGCTGCCTCGACGCTTGCGCGCGGAGCTTGTCAGCCGGGCTGAGGGGTTGACTGGTGGTGGCGTGCGTGGCGTCGGGCGTGGATAGCGCGACTCGGTGCTGAGTTGGCTGCGATGGGGTTGGTGTTGTGGTTGCGGATCTGGTTGCCGATGCGGCCGGTGCTGTGGACGGCGATGCGGCTGCGAATGTGATCGGTGAGGCGGTCAGCGCAGTGCGGCGTGGTGTCGGTTGCGACGTGGCTGCTGAGGTTGCTGATGCGGCCGGTGATGCGGCCGGTGATGTGGCCAGCGATGTAGCCGCTGATATGATCGTGATCGGTGAGGCGGCCATCGCGACGCGGCGCTGTGTCGGCTGCGACGTGGCTGCTGCGGTTGTGGTTGCCGATGCCGCCGGTGACGTGGTCAGCGATGTAGCTGCTGATGTGACCGGCGCGGTGGCCATCGCGACGCGGCGTTGCGTCGGCTGGGACGCGTCTGCTGTTGCGGTTGCCGATGCGACCGGTGATGTGACCGGCGAGGCGGCGAGCTCAATGCGGCGCTGCGCTGACTGTGATGTGGCCGGTGAGGCATCCGTTGTCCTGGCCGGCGCCGTAATCGGCGCGGGCCGCTGCGCGACCACGACGCTCGACGGCCGCTGCGCGACAGCCGCAGCACGCTTCTTCTGACCCGCTGCGCCAACGGCCGCGTTGCCGTTGTGCGCCTGCTGCACCTGCCCGGAGATCGCGACAGGTATGCCAAAGCGTTCATCGTTGCCATGAATGAAGCCGAGATACACGGCGGATGTCACGGCCAGCGCAGACGCGCCCAGCACGATGGGTCCGCGTAGCCGCTGATAGACGCTCCCGACCATCACGGTTTCGTCGATCGGATCGTAGCGGCCGGCCCACGCGCGCGACGACGGGTTCCAGATCCTGCGCGTCGGCAATCCGGCGGCAAGCACCGGCGGCGCGGCCTCGAGCACAACCGGCGAGCCAGCCGCCGACGCCGACGCGTCGTGCGCGTCGAACCTTTCGACCGCGTGCGAGCGGCACGCGGGACAAGGTGAAAAGAGACTGGCGAGCGGCGCACCGCAGTGGCCGCATCGGCGGGGATCCTGCTGATCGGAAGTCGGGTCGCTAGGCATGGCCGGGTCGCTAACGGGCGTCGAATGCCGACGCCGCGGTCAAAAGAACAAGACACCGCAACGAGATTTGCAAGCCGAAGTTACTGGGCGACGACGTAACCCCGCGCCTGCATACATTCGGCATAGGCGGCCCAGTAGCGGGCCATCGGCGGCTCGGGTTCCGGCAGCGGCGGCAGCTTCACGCCGGACGCCGCGTTCGCTTGCGACGAACTCGCCGCCGTGCCCGACGCGCCGAGGTCGGCATTCGTCGACGATGCCCCCGTGGCAGCCATCGTTTCGGAGCCGGCATTGGGCGGGCTCGCCGATTTCACCGACGAAGCCCCCGGCGCCGTTGCGGCGGTCGCCACCGGTGCGCTTGCGCCAGGCTCGGTCGCGGCGGCGGGCATGCTGGCGCTCACCGGCGCGGGCGAGAAGGTGCTGGACGGTAACGGCGGACGCGACGGCGCGCCGGTCGACGACGCCTTGGTGGGCGGCGCTTTGCGCGGCGGAACCTGCGGTTCGCGTTTGATGTCGACCTTGGTCTTGTTCGCCGCCGCGTAGCACATCGCGGTGTCGATGCTGCGCTCATAAGCGCTTTGACTGCGGATCGGATAGGTGAGCGGCTGCCATGCGAAGGCAGTGCTGCTGCACACCAATAGCGTCAGTACGGTATATGTTTTAAATTCCATCGCAGTCGCTCCCGCAGCGATGTTTCGCCTTTTTCATTGGCCATGTGCGCTTCGCGGCGTGTTCTGTTGGCTGTCGGATCTGCCGCTGAACGGCGGCTCACTGCCGCGAAGGCTGCTTGTTCGAGCGTAACACCGTGTATCGTCCAGACAGTTGGCCAGATAGCGCGCGAAAACGCCATCCTACTGTCTATTAAAGACACTTTCGCGCGAAACGGCGGACAACGGCGAGAAGGTCTAGGGAAAGTCCTGGGTACGGCAGCGGATAGTCAGGAGCTGGTGATGAGAAACATGCAGCACTGCGATCGCGTACTCGTCGCGGCAGCCTTTGCGCTGTTGCTGTCGACGTCGCTGCCCGCGTCGAGTGTGGCCGCCGAGGTTGCGGCGGATGCCAAGGTCGAAACGGCGGGCGAGCGCGCTCACTTTGCGCAGGCGTTCTGCGGGGTGTCGGCCGAGCGCGTCGACGGGTACAAGCAGCAGCTTAAAAAGACGCTGCACGACCCCGCCGGCTTCGACCGGTACTGGCAGGTGGGATGGCGCCGTGCGGAAAGCGGCATCAGCCAGATGAGCGCGCTGCGCGAGCACGATCCCGCGGAATTCGCGTCGCGGATCAAAGGGAATTGCGGGCGGCTCAAGTGGCAGGCCGAAAACGCAGTGCGGCCGCCGGCGCGTAAGTGAGGCGGGGGAAGCGTCCACTGGTGTTTTTCGTGCGCGGGGCCGGATGCGCGTGCGAGCGAAAACATATCAGACTGTAAGTGTTTGTTTTTGTTTGTCTTTCTTTGCGCCGGCAGCGAATCCCGTTGGCGTGCGCGGTTCCTTCCGGGCGCATGAAAGCGCCGCTCAGCCCCAATGGCGACACGATTGCTGTTGAGATTCACGCAACTCTGAACTCACGGCGCCGTTGCAACGGGGCTTGCGACTGGTGTGTTTCAGGTAAGTCTGAAACTGTGGTTCACGTAACTCTGAACTATCCGGTTTCTGGTTCACTCACCTTTGACCTTTCAGATAATGGCCGGGTTTTTCCAACGTCAGAAATAGCAGCCGATTGGCTCTTCTCGACCGAGGGTGTGCCAAAACGCAGGCTCACACCTCTCGTTCAAAAAGTCGGCTTTCGAAAAGGGCCTACAACGGCTTGGTGGCGTGTCGGGAAGGGTAAAGTGACCCCTCAAAACCTGCAACTTTTGTGTTTTGACACATCCTCGACCCTCTCCGGCCGTTGGAGCCAGCGTGACGTGAACGGCGGCTTCCGAGGTCCAGCGGTCATTCGTGCACGCGTGCTGCCCGTCAAGTCATCGGACAATATAGCCGTCGTTCGGATAGCCGCGAATTTTATCGCTCGCGAGTGGCGACTTACGCGACGACCATATGATTTGCGCAATTTCGACCCCTCTCCGACACTCGAGAATCGAAAACTGGATGCCGTAGGCGAGCCTGTCAGCGAGGGCTCACAGGTGTCGGCACTGTCGTTGGCCCAACGCAGTCTGATCGATGACGCGCGCCAAAGCGCGCGACGGAGCCCATTGGCCCCCCTGTGCAAGGAATCGGGACGTTGCGTCGACGACTGTCGGGTTGTTGTCATCATCGAATACGGCAAAGACAGGCGCGACGGCCAACTCCACGAGGGCAAATTGCTGCTTTTCGAATCTGCTCGGGTCGATGCGGCCTTCAGCATCGAAAGTGAGAATGGAAAACGCGTTCCGAACGACGCGCACCGGGTTTCTGTCCACAAGCTCGACCGCGACGCTGGCCATTCGTACTCGTTGCTCCGCAAAAACGGGCAGACAGTGGCTTGCCGGATCCCGCAGCATCCGGTCGAACCTGGTGCTTGACAGCCGCCAGAGGATATCGTCACGAGCGATCAGAAACGTTCGGCAAGAAAAACCCATGGTTCTGCCCCTTGCATTAACGGTGATGCTCACCACGCCCGGCAAGATCCCACAACATGCCTTCCCGGCGGGAGATTCGCCCCTGTACCTTACACCGCGCGCATGACCAGGCTTCGTGTCGTCTCGGTCGATGTCCGGCTCCGCTGGGCCTTTCCTGTACGTGAAGCACGTCGCAGTCATCGCGCTCGTGCAGTCGAAGTCAGTCGCGTAGGCGGCGGTTGCGTGAAACCACGCCACGGGCCTGGCCGCGCCCCGCTGAGGACCACACGCGCCCTTCTCATCCAGAAAGTGTCCTGCGTTAACGAATGCATAACTACGGTCGGAATGAAGCGGGCAAGGAACGCCTCAGCGCGAGGATGGAAGCGCTTGCCTCTTGACGTCTCACTGAATGATCTCGCCGCTCCATCGATCCCGGTTAGCCCAGAACGAACACTGCGTACATTTTTCGCCTTCGGGGTAGTCAATGCCTTCCTCATGCGGACAGCCGATGATGCGATCGACGGCCACCACTGATTTGGCACCATGCTGATCGATGAATCGAACGATTGCTTCGGTGACTTCCGGATCGATTCTCGCATCGGTTGCTTTGCAGAACCAGCGCTCAACAGGGTCGGCGTCAGCACCTTCGTGCGCGACGATGCCAACAGAGACCTTCGTCGCTCTCGTGTCATCTGGCCCGTAGAAGGCAACCGTTGCCACCGGATAGCCGCAGAAGCCTTTGTTCCGTTTTTTCGCAAACTTGTCCCGGTACCACTGAACCTTGAATGTCATGTCCATCTCCCTCGCACGCCATGCCGGGTGACGGAAGCGGCGTCACCGAAGTACACAAGCGTACCAGGTTTCTACGCCAAGACCGTCCGCCCGACAAGCCGGTTCGGGAAGTAAGGGCCGCGCGGGCCGACCAAGAGGCGTTCGCAGCATAGACGCGAGCGACCGCAATGGAGTGACTAACACCGGTCGGTGATCGGCGGTAGTCCGCCGAAGGGAGGTTCAAAGGAGCCGCGTCGAACGTCCGTAGGTCGGTCCAACGAGACACTCTGCCATTTAGTCGTTTGTAACAAACGCGCCAGCTGATTTTCGCCGCGCGGGCGGGAGCCGCCATCGGCATCCCATCTCGTATGATTCAGGTCTTGGTACCATTTCATCGTGAGTCCTGTTTCTCTTGGCGGAATTCGGAAATTCACGGTGACCGCCGTGAAGGTTGAAGGTTGGTCAGCCGGGAACGAACTTCCGTGAGTTGATACGTTGCAATCAGGTTGTCCTACAGTAGATGAAAAGACAGTTCACACGACATGCGCAACGCAGCGGCCAGGCATACCCCGGACGCCTGGTCCACCCCACAATTCGAGCGGACCAGGCGCAAACGGAGCTTCGCCCAGTTCGCACTGTGCTGGTGGGCCTGCTGGCG